>NZ_JABZSJ010000062.1:0-14516 GCF_015262605.1 Prevotella aurantiaca
AGGATAATATACTATGAATCAGGATAATATTAGGTTTTTAAGGGAGGACTAATTATATTTTGTGTGATTTATAACCTTAATTCCGCAGCATAAATTCTTGTAAGAACTCCAAGTGGCTGAGAAACAAAGTTCCCGAAACACTTGGATATGTCAGAAATTTCACCTATCTTGGTGCTGCAAACATAACAAGTAAGCAAAAAACTGACAGGACAAAGGTAGCTATTAAAATCGAGAATATCACTTCCTTCGGTGGAATTTACATCATTTCTTTGTGGCTTTTCATACTTCCCCATTGGTTTGGGTGGGGGATTTATGCTTAGAAAAGACCCAAGAAACACCGAAGCACCTCATATCAACATATAGAGCCCCAAAAAGACATCTCAACATATAAAATTTTCTCACAAGAAAAAATACTGCGGAATTAAGGAAAAAATAAAAGAATTTTTTATATAAACCAATATTTTCTTAATAAATACTTTATGGGATTAATAGCATTTATATATAACTTTGTTTTGTTTTTAAGTTGCTGTCACTTTTAACATTTCGCATAAACAACAGATTATAAACTACTTATGGTGTATATGCGAGTGACAGTAGTGACAGCAACTTTGAAAACTCATTCAGATAGCAACTAACAACTCAAGCTGGACTGACCAGACTGTACTGCGTTGCTACGTACTGCAACCAAATACTCTGTGCCATGCGAAGAATGCTTACTATGGAGATTCGGGATATTTGCAAGGACACGACCGAAATGGGAAAGACTTGTTAGGTTCAGCTGACTGCCATACCGCTGACGAAGTAGGCTAAAAATAGAAGCTGCAGTCATATAAGCACCCTTGGTTAAGTCTTTAGGAATAGAGAAACTATCTAAAAAGAGAGCTTCTGCAGGGGTACGTTGTTGATATTGCACGTTATTCTCCATAATATCTTGGGTATCAGCCTCATCAAACCAATATCGCCTACCGTTATCCAGTTCGGCAACAGCCTGTGCGTAGAGCTGTTCATAGTCTATGTGTTCGGGCAAACGAATAGGACCTGTTAGTGTAACTGCAATAAAACGGCGGCAACCACTGGGATCGCTAAAAACATCTGAAACGTTTGCCGTGGCAATGAAAGAGGCAATGCGTGGCAATGTAACTTGTTGCTGGCAATAAGGCTGACGGATTTTTATGTTTGCAAGCTGCATAACATTCTTTAAAAATCCGTCTTGCGTCTTTGCTGACAGCGTATTGAATTCATCAATATTAATCAGTAACGACTGTGTCATTGCGCGCAATGTATTCTGCTTCTCACTAATGATTAGATTATCGTTATATCCCCATTGCAACGACTCTGGTAGAAGACGTTTACAGAAAGTAGACTTCCGATAGCCTTGTCGTGAAATGAGCAACGGTGCCACACTGTTACCATGTGAGATATTCAGCCCCAACCATTGTGCAACCATTGCAAGAAACCACGTGTGAAACCATTCTGCCCACCGTGTGTTGTCATTAGGTACACAATTTGCCAGCATTTCAATATGATTCTTTCCGTCCCATCGTCCTCGCAATCCTTCGAGGAAAATATCCACAGGATTAAAAGCCTTAACAAAATCCGACTCCATATATCGTCGAATATCTTTGTCCCACGCATCAATCCCATCAAGACGCGCCTTAATAGCAATAGTATTGCGCATTCGTTCATCTACAGCCACAAAAGGTTCGTTACTCCCAGCCTTGCGAGCTTCTGTACACCCTAAGGCGGTATTAAATCTCATTTCATACTTCCGCTCAAGATAGTTGAGCAACCGACGAGTAATGTCGTTTTTAAGTCTTTCCGACTGTCTGTTCCGCTGATTTTCAGCTTTAATGTTTTTAAGGTTCTTACTTTTCATAAATGATTGTTTTAAGTTGATGAATAGATAAATTATTTGTGAGAAAGAAAATAAGCAAAACTGTTGCTATGTCTTTTCCTGCCCAATCCATTTGTCATTCCTCATATAAAAATGAAATTGCGCATAAAACGCACTACCCTATTTGTGGGCATATTAAAAAAATATGTACACATGAATAAAAAGATTTAAGAAAACAAATTCAAGAAGGAAGATGCCGTTAGTTTGTAGGAAATCATACTAAGCGTATCATAGCTCTTCCTTATTTTCGCTTGCAAAGATACAAAACAGAGATACCCCTTGTCAAGTTTTTCACGAATTATTTTTATTTTGCTGTCACTCCTGTCACCCACTTACGACTTATAACACTTTATAAATCAATTAAATACCGCAAATGTTAAAAATGACAGCAAAGAGTTTTCAAACTTAGTGTAGTAGATATAATAATGCAACAGGGATACTACTCTCCTTATATGTCTGTAAGCACTCAGCGAATTAAAGAAATAAAAAGCAATAATCAATCTTCATCGATTCTACTTCTATCCTACTTACTACGCTATTTATATTTATTATAAGCTAAAATAATAGTCTTTAATTTTTGCTGCCATCAACTTTCTTCTGGCAATAAGAAAATCAGGATAATCAGAGTAGTCCATATCCACGATTTGTTCGGGTATGCAGTTCTCTGCCATGTTAGTCTTTAGACAATTTAGATCTGTTATATTACCGTAGCGAGCATTACCTTCTTCACATTGTTTTATTGCATTGGTGAAATATACATTCGGAGCAGCATCAGAAATGTCTTTATTTACTTGTGTATCAAGATAAGTGAAGTTGGCTATCTGATTGTATTGTATCTTCTCATTATAGCCATTATTGCGCAGATATTGTTTAGGGAATATATGGTGGACATCGCCTATCAAAGTGATTAAATACCCCACTTTAGTTCCGTTACAAAATAAAGCATTATTACCTTTGTATACCTGTGCTGCAAGAAACACATTGAAGAATGGACTGTTAATGATTTGTGTTTCGAGTAGTTGTACCAATCGGACATTCCAGAATGTATCGGAAAGATTGGCTTCTTCCACTTCTTGGAAGAAGGGTAAGAACCCTTTCTCACGAATACGTTTAATATCAAAGTCCATTTGTGTCTCCGGAGAACCAGTATATCTACTTGTTAATGTCGACATAACAAACCATTTTGCTACGTAATGCTTTATCTGACTCCTTTCGATTGTAGTATCATTATTCAATAACAAGTACAATGTATAGGCAAAGTCCAACGTCATTTGAGAGTTAATCAGCTTGTTAGAGATGAAGCCTGCAGCTTTCATACCAAGTATGAAATTTGAGAAAGTGTATTGGTTCATAAAATCCATAACTCCTTCACTTAATTTGGTAAATGATTCTTCTGCTATTTGTGCTTTATATTCTCGTGTCTCAAAATCACGTCCACCAAGAAGACTTACGAGGTCTTTTAGCTTTGCTCGACCAAACTTATACATAAACGCTATACGCAGGATGTCGTTATAATCAGGGTCGAAGATAGATGCTCTATCATCTTTCAACCATTGCAGTCTACTTGCGTATGGTGTCTCCATAAATAGCGTGTCTTGAGCCATTTCATTGTACCAATCGGGCTCTACTGCTAAATGTGAGAAATAGTCAATAGCTTTGCGTAATGCGTTACCACCATATTCTGTATTGGCGGCAATCTTTGACATCGCAAAATCGGCTTGGTTTAGTTTAGCGCCTTGACTATTAATACGAATAAAGATATCAGTTACTTCATCAATATTCAAGTCCTTGTTAAGTGTGATAACTCCAATCTGACGATTCTTGATATCCAACAGACGCATTAATATCCTATTCATTTGTGAACCATTGACTTCTGGGTTTTGCTGACAATATTCGTTCACAAATGCCCATTGGTCAAAGTCTGGCTTGAATAAATTTGCGACATCAGCTATCCATCTCTTGTCCCTTAAAATCGCATTATCTTGCACTTTAAAGATTTCTTCTTCATTCTCTTCTGATGCTTGAGGATTAAATGCAATCTTAATTCTTCGTTTCTTGAAATCATTAGTTAAGACCTCAAGCCCAGCAATAGCTGTCATTAATGCCGTAACACGCTGCTGACCATCTATCATTATCTTCTTACCCAATGAAAGACTCCCATCTTTCAACTGCATATCAGGACTTTGCGAAATAATCAGATATCCAGTAGGATAACCTTTGTAAAGTGAGTCTATCAAGTCTCTAACCTGCCGAGGTTTCCATACGAATGGGCGTTGGATTTCTGGTATAGCAATCTCTCCAGACTTTATGTAACTTAAGATTTGATCGAGAGAAATGTTAGAAGCGTTATATTTTTCGGTCATGATTGTTTTATTGAAGCTGTTTATAGATGAAAATTAATTTTTAAGCTCACCTAAGTAAGCAAACTCTTGCTTATATCGTTCAACACGTTCATAATCCTTCTTTGCTGGATTAGGAATACGAGTAAGGTCCATATTGTGAGTAAGGTCGTGCATCTTTACGGAAGTTGCAAGGGCATTGCTTTTAATTCGCTGAATATATGTTTCCCTATCAGGCGCAAGGTGATGATTGAGCAAATGTAAAGCATCGGCAAGTTCAAGTCTATCAGTATCTGATAAGGGAGTTCTTAATTTCGCATCTAACAAGTTAAGCACTTCTTCAACAGAATGTGGAGTATCTTCACTTGCATCGTGTAGATAACCCACAACCTGCTGTTGCCAAGTGGTCCCCATTTTGGCAACAGCTGTAAGATGACCAGTGAAGTAATCAACTCCAGCCTTGTCCACCTGCCCTTTGTGTAGCTCGCAAGCTAATACGGCAGCACATTGTACGATGTATTTTTCCTTGTTGATTAACATAGTTAAACTTTAAGTTATATGTAATAGAATCTCTTCACTATCTACTATTCACAATACAAAGGTACATCTTTTTGTGAACATACCAGTCTTATTGAGCATTAATTGAAAATAATTCATAGGTATGTTCTACGTGACATGCTACTGATAGCAATAATATATGACGAAATTGTACCAAGTAGTATTTCTCATGTGATGAGTGGATTAGAGCAGTTATAGAGATAAGGATTCCAATGGGCTTATAGTTGTCTGTATAGAAATCTTAAGCACACGTTCTGAATCTGATAAAGATTCTTCGCAACGAGTGCAATAGTTGAGTACCTCATCAATTATTTCGTCAGGTACAGAAGAGCAAGACAACTTATGCCCATCATATTCTTTTTGTCCTCCCAGTTTCTTACCACTTGGCTTGCGGAGGCTTCTTGTTCTTCTGACAACCTCATCCTTCATACGTTCCTTGCCTGGGGAGTACTGCTGTTGTCAGAAATTCTTATCAGAGTTTTCATACTTGGCCAAGCGTTCCCGTAAGTTTGTAAGTTCCGTATCTTTCTTGCGAATTTGAAGGTTCAGAGCATTTATGTTACGGTTCAATTTGATAATCTCGGCATACTGCTGATTGACAGTTTCACGCAACAGTCGCATCTCTTCCGTTATGCCATGTAATGCTTTTGAAATGTCCGTAACTTGCTCTTCCATAGGTGTAAAGGTACAAATACTTTCTGAAATATGCAAAAACAATCTTCCTTATTGCTTTTTACGAAGATTTTAGAAGAGAGAATACAGACTGGCCCATATCGCTGAGGAGTTACAGGTTGAACGCCTATTGTATGGATATTCATCGTTAGGCGTTCACCTTTGTTTATCTGACTTCCTGCACCAAGATACATTTGATGGATTGCGGTTAATTCAAATGCCGGTATCAATATTCAAACTCTAAAATATATCCTTCGTCAACTTTTAAGTTTGCTCCATCACATAATATGCACATGTCACTCTCAGACCATTTTGTCTGAAATAATATTGCATATTTACCATTTTTGAAAAATAACACCTCGTATGGAGTAAGCAAAGTCGCTAAATTTTCAATAGCTTGTATACCAAGCTGTTCAGATATTTGTTCTTTGTTAACATCTATAAAGTTGCCTATCAAGATTTTTGCCTTTTCACAAATTGTATTTTTTTCTGCTTCAAAGCTAAGATAAGAGTTTTGTTGGATTTCTGTAGGTAATTCGTCTTTTAAACTGGATGTACGTATACGAACATCATACAACTTATCAAAGAATCTTATTTGTTCTTTTTTTGTCCAACCGAATCGGAAGGACAATGTGCCGAAAACTTTATCTTCCATATTTATTGATTTCTCTTTTTTGAAATTCCACCACTATGAGCAATATTTCCATGTACTTCACGAGGTACTTTATCCATTGTTTTGCAGTCGCTTCGTTCGTGCCATGTATAATTGTTTTCTATGCGCCATTGACGAACTTCTTCTTTTGTGCAACCTCTTTGTTGAGCAATTTTTTCATCTGCTTGATCAAAATTTCCTCCTGCTCCATATCTTGCATCAGAGAAATCATCAATTTTGACAGTAGCTTTGCTAATCTCGGAAAAATCAGGTTCTTCGTTATTGAAATGTATACCTTCTATACCATATTTGTCCAATATCTCACCCCATGTTTTCCCTTCAGTGTTTGAATAGTTCCTGTTACTTGGCGTTATCTCTCGATCTGGTTTCCATGTAGAATTACCTGGCTCACCCGACCATTTTCCACCATTTCGCGGGATCATGCCACTTGATTTTTCTCCCAGGGACTTATTAAGTTCTCTATCTGGCAGGATGTCGAATTTTTTCGACAACTCTACCAGTGGAGAATCTATAGGTTTAATTTCTGATATGTTAAACGGACTTATCATGATAATCTGCTAATTTTAATAGTTTGATACCAAGCATTATAAATATTCTTTTCGACATCACCATATAAAGAATAATCTCTCATCAAACATTGTGAAGCAACCAATTTAAGCTCTTCTGGTAAACCTTCTACCTTTTCGTCAACTAGACGAGTTAAATTACAAGTTAAATCTTCAAAATTACCAGTAGAATTAGCAATCTTTTTGACTTCATACTTGGCAGAAAGTATGTTAGTTACCAATTGTGATAGAGATTCAAAATTATTATCCTTCCAGATCTGGAGTTCATTATTTTTCTTATATACATTCATAAGTTCATAGAGACTGATTTTACAATGGGTTGTTAAATCTTCCTTGTTCAAGTTGAACCCGATATTATCAATATCAAAATCAATCTCGTTTGAAATACGACCACAGAGAAGAAATTTTAAAATCTCAGCTTTTAATGTAGAATTCTTACTTTTTTCATTATCTTCTTGATAATTTGGAATATACTCAAAGATAATTTCTTGTTCATCAAACTTACCTATTTTACATAATACAGGTTCCTCCCAATCATTCTGATAAACGACTGCAACTCCAGTAGGTAGCTTTGCAATTTCATCAACCTGGTTGTCCTTCATTCCAGAAGCTTTTCCTGCAACTTTTCTGTCAGAATCATCAGGAAGGCGCATAATAATCTTCGTATTCGTGTTTCGTATTGCAGATGCATCGACAGCACCAGGTGATTGATCAACAATGATGAAACCTTCACCATAGGTGCGCATCTCTGCAATAGCATTTGAAATCATTTCTACGCTTTTACCTGCAATATTTCCTCCCTCACTACTCTGTTCTACCGAATCACGTTTGAGAATATTATGTGCCTCTTCAAGAATTGTAATATGACGTAAATTACTGTTATGATGAATATTACTATTAGAACGATATTCATTCAGGCGCATAATGAGTATCCCCATAATTAGCGATTTTGTTTCTTGAGAACCAATTCTGCTTAGGTCGACTATGACATTTTCGTCAAATAATGCAGCATCTCCCAGTTCTTGCCCAGAGAATATTTGTTTGCATAGTCCATTGTCTAGCGACTTTACTCTGGTCACTAACGATCCTTGATAATTACTTTTTACTTCTTCAGAATACGCAGAAGTATTAATAACAAGAACTAGTTCATTTAGTAAATCAGCAAATGTTGGGAATAGCTTATTTGAAAACTTATTTGTAGAATTATACAAGTCCCATCCACAATCTTCATATGAATTGAGTATTGCCTCTTTAAGAACAGCAGGCATTGCTGCATACATAGGCCAACATACGTTGAAAATTTCAACGAGTCGATCAATATGCTCTAGGACATGAACACCTTCAGGGAACCGGAATGGATTGATTTTAAGCAAAGGAGTCTTCAATGGATTTGTACCATAGATGTGCTCGTTTCCAAAGACATCCTTGTATTCGCCCTTTGCAGGTTCAATAACCATAAACTTTGGTGCATTTACCTGATTTCTAATTTGCTTTATTAGATAATAAATCGTATTACTTTTTCCGCATCCAGTTGAACCTGTTACAAAAGTATGTTGGGTCAAACTCTTAGCATCAAGATGAACGATATTGTTCTTGCGCTCAATTCCTTGATCAAAAATACAACCTAATTGCAACTGTTCAATTGAATCAGACTTATTTAACCTTACGACCTCTTTGCCCATAGAAATGTGTTCAATCACAGGAAGTCCAGGAACAGATTTCCTAGGTAATCCCATCATGATTGCTAATTCCTTACTACTCAATAATGAGGTTGGAAGTATTTCAACCTTAGTATTATCTAAAGGATTGTCATACAAGAACAATGGATGAGACAATGCTCCTATATAATGTACAATATTATTGAAATTTGACTCTACATCTGGATACCAAGTGTTTATTGCTGAATTTTCAACGCCAGACTGTTCACCTTGCATAATTGAACGGAAAATAGTAGCACCTATTTCTGCTGTAGATCTATCTGTGTTATACGATAAAAAATACGCACCAGTTGACCAAAGTCCTGTACTTTCACAAATCTCTATTCTTTCAAGTTGCTTATCAATTCTCTTTTGGACTTCTACTATTTGCTTGTTTTGAATAGTGATTGTAAAATTTTTGGATGAACCAACAGTAGATGTCTCACCATTTGTTTCACTAATTGAATCTGTATGAGCATCGCTTACTGTAGTCGTTGATGATTTTGTATGAGTTACTCCATCAGAAGACGTGTATGACTCCGTTGTAGTAATAGTTTCTGTATCAGATTTTGACTTGTTCTTTGCACCTGTCCCAAGTAACGAACCAATTCCACCAACAACAGCACCGCCAGCCATAAGTGGGGCACCAATTGGAGCTCCTATCCCTGTAGCTGATAAAGCCATTCCCACACCAGCCATAGCTCCGCCTATACCCATTATTCCTTTTGAAGCCTTACTAAAAGTATTATCCTTGTTTTCTCCTTCGGTATGGGACTTTGCATGTGCTGATGATTTTGCTTTACTATCGTTGTGCGAAGTCCCATCGGAAACACCTTTTGCCAAGCTAACAGTATGTGTGTCAGAAGTTCCCTTTGTTCTACTAATAGCATTAGCTAAAGACTCGTTTGTTGAATATGCTAACTGACGAGTAGCCATTGCAGACAATTCAGTATAAATAGTTTCATAACCATTACGTAGCATATCAATTTCATGCTTTGGCATATTAGAGGCCAGAATTATAGCGGTATATTTTTTACCTTGCATAGCAGTAGTAAATTTTTCAATTCCTTGAATAAAATTTGCATTGGTGTACTCACCTTTACTATTCTTATAAGAAGGAATTCCAACACATGAGCTAACACTAGCAGCTTCAGTAATTCTATGTAGTAACTTATCTTGTTTTGAACGTTCAGAATTAACTTTTACATAAGAGTAATCTTCAATTTCAGCACCTGGGAAATGCCCTAAAATAGAGTTTTTAAAAGTCTCTGCAATAGTGCTTTTTTGACGTTTCTCATCTTCAGACTTAATACCCAAATAAAAATCTGTGTGTGTTTCGTATCCATCAACAATCAAAAATATGGAACTATTTGTGTAGGTCATTGCACTAACAACACTTATAAACTTATCTGTTACATATTCATCCTTTTCATAAACCATTTTGTTAATTTTAAAAAGAATGACATTATCAGTATTCAAATTGTTACATGGAACAACTTCATACATAGATAATTTTGTAAGATAATTTTTCAGTACAATATCATCCACTAACTCCATAGCATGAAACGCACGCTCTTGATAAGAAGCCATTTCTTTGTTAATCTTATCAAGCGAATGTTCTTCTGATGCTTGCAAAGAGTTTAACTCTTCATTTTCTTTAACAGGTTGTGCGACTGCAGACTGTGAATCTTCTGAAGAAGGTGAGATCCCTCCATCAAGGAACTCGACATTTTTCTTATTATCGTAAATAGAACTCATTTCCGTGTATCATTATATAGTAAGATGCCACCTATAATTACTCCAGCAAATCCAAAAGACGCAAGAACGACTCGAGAAAAACATAAGCCTGTTACAGCAACAGCTGCACTGCCAACTGTAATGCCCATATAGAGTTTTTTATTGTTTCTCTTTTGATTTCTATCTACATTCTCCGAATATTTTCTTTGAGAGCAAGAAGTTTCTTCCCTGTTAAGTTGGTCGGCTTTATCCTTTAAGACATACTTGGCAACATTTTCATAAATTGCCAACTTTTCCTTTGAAAAGTTATTGTCCAAATCATTCTTGATAGAAAATAAAAGTTTCTCGTTCCATTCTGTTTCCGTGGACGTATAAGACTTGGCGTCATCAACATCGTATAAATTACTAAATTTCGACTCAGCAAAATTCTTCATTTCTGAAAAACTTTTTCCACGAGGATCTAGCATAAGCTCATTTGAGATGAAAAGACGGACGCTTACCAGGTCTCCACTTTCAACGGCTTTGATAAATTTTGCTTTCATACTTAGAATTTTATAATACTATTAACTTTTTCCTGTATCGATTTAAGCCATTTAAGGTTATTCTCCTTCTTGGCTATCTCTT
Organism: Prevotella aurantiaca; assembly: GCF_015262605.1. Taxonomy (NCBI): domain Bacteria; kingdom Pseudomonadati; phylum Bacteroidota; class Bacteroidia; order Bacteroidales; family Prevotellaceae; genus Prevotella; species Prevotella aurantiaca. The sequence continues at coordinate 10,761 of NZ_JABZSJ010000062.1, forward strand.
CTGTTTTTGCGTTATTGTCTGCTTCTGTTTGAGAAAGTGCATCCAACTTCTGTTCAAGGACTTTGTCTATTTTTTCTAATTCACCCTTAAGATAGTCTTTCAAACGCTGAGTTTCTGAATGCACGTGATTGATTGCATCATTTTTTGTACTATCTAAGCTCTTTTGGAATGGGACAATATAATCAGATGCTACTTCATTCATATCAACATAGTCAACAAACTTTTCTATAGTTTTTCCCTCCCAATGCGCTCCTTCGTTAGACCATGAAAAAGGATTATACCACTTCCTTTGAGAAGGAACCCACTTATATTTCTCTTTGTAATAACTCTCATCTTCCGTTTCAGTCTTTGCATCTATGATTGAAGATAAATCGGCTAAAGAACTAGATACGAGATTTGCTGGATTGAATAAAAGAGTACCCGAATCAACAGCTATATTCAACTCTGTAAGATAACGCTTGTAATCTTCTAAAATCTTTGTAATTGTGTCCTTATAAGCATCTTCAAGTATTTTATCTATCTGAACCTTAATTTGAACTGAAATCGATTTGCACTCTTTCTCTAGTTCTGCGCATTGTTGTTGTGCCTTTATTTTTTCGACTTTGTTGGAGCATCCTGACATCATTACATTGAGCTTATTCTTAATCTCAGTCATGTACGATGCTACACGTTTCTCAACAATTGTCGTCAAGTCAATTTTATCAATCTTTTCAGATCTTTCTTTAGCATTTTTAGCGGACTGAATATGAGCTTTTATTGTTTTTATTTGCTTTTCGAGTCTTGCCTTTGCAGTTTCATCTTTTCTGATTGCATCTTCAAGATGTGCGACTGCTGCCAATTCATTCAATTTTTCATTAAACGATTGAACTAAATCAAAAACTTTAGTTGTGCGTGCGTATTTGTTGATATATTGAGCAATCGCTTGTTCAATAGAAACTATACCAGTATGAACTTCCAACTTGTCGTCATCACTACTAGCTCGACCAATAAAATCATCAAGACGCGTCTTAACAGTTTGAGGAAGATTATTGTACTTATAGTACTTCTCAAAGTGCATTACGCCATAATATTTGCACATGTCCTTGAAATTATGAATAGCACGTGCGCGTATTCCTTGAAATCCAGCCCTTTTCTGTAAAGCGGGGAGAGAACATACAGGGAAGATGTTGGGGCTATAAATTTCTCTATCTTCAAGACCAGATTTGACATTATTAAGGGCATTTGTGATACATTCTGGACCATCATCTTGTGGATCTGGGCTAAATGCATCCATTTTATTTACAGCAAAAATAAAACGTTCACGTGCCTTCTTACCACCGTCCTTCATGCTTTTACACACATAGTCAAGAAAGATTTTTTCATCATTTATACCTAATTGCTGACCATTCATGACATATAGGACAAGAGATTTGTCAGAATCTGAAATCATCTTGTACGTCATCTCCTCATGACTATTATCACGAGAATTATTGGGTCCCGGAGTGTCAACTAATACAAGTTTCATACCAACAGATGAAACACAAGGAATCTTACCTCTAATTTCAACAGTAGAGACCTTTTTGTCTGCATTTAGAGCTTGCATATCTTCCAATGTAACGTTGTCTAGTCTCGTAACAACTTGACCAGATTTGTCGTATGCGACTGCTGAGAAATTATCTTGATCTGTGTCGATAATCTTTACAATAGTTGCAGTTGTAGCTTCGTTCGCTGCAGGCATAAGTTGTTGTCCCAGCAAAGCGTTGATAAGTGTTGACTTACCAGAACTCATTGTTGCCACTACATTTATCTCAAACTTAGAATCTTTTGCTTTCTCAAAGGCATTAATGATTTTCTTATCTTTTAACTCAGCAATAGGCCCTTTTTTGATTTCTTCAAATATCTTATCAATTTTTTTCTCTACATCTGTTATATCTGCTGTTTTATTGAAGTTAAATATTACAGAAATTTTTTCTTTATAAGCATTGAATGAAGATTTAATATCATCATAATCAGACACCGTTCCTGTAAAATCGATCGTTATATTGCTATCACGATATTCTTCTAATACGATTTGAGGGAACTTTTCAACCCATTCTTGAAGTCTTTTCTTTTTGACATTTAAAGCACTATTTGCTTTTGGTTTTCCCCATTCACAATGATTTCTGTATCGACAGTGTATGGGTTGTACTTAATTTGATTTTTTTTCATATATTATGTATTAAATTCTTATTATTTCCGATTCTAAAGCTTTTATACCAGTCATCTCTATTAATTCAGTCGAAAATTCTTGTCCAATATATTGAGGAAGATGATAATATTTTTCTTTAAATAGTTCAATCATATTATGTTTTTTTATGACATCTATTTTAGTTAAATATGAAGAATCTAATCTGAACAGAAGTGACGCATATGCAGAAATTGGTATTATTGTAGGATTTTTAAATCCAATTTTCATAAGATCAGACTTGTAATCGCTCAACATTTTAGGAATTGAATCTTCTTCAGGATTAAATACATCAAGTTGATTTAGGATAAATAATATAGGCTTTGTTACATTTAATTTTAAGAACTTGAGTAAGTTATGCTCGTCGTTTGTACCAAAGTACTGACAATTTGAAATGTAAAGGACAGCATCATAATTACCCTTTTTAATAACCTCTTCTGTTATTTGTTTATGACTAATATTTTCAACGTTGTTTATACCTGGTGTGTCTATAAAACAGATATGTTCATTCCCTAAAGTAGATTTGAAAGGAAATGCAGCCTCTATTAAAGTGTCACTATCCCCTTCATTAATATTACTGCTATAGGTGTACGTACCATTGTTTCTTTTGATTGTTATGCCATCATTTGAACATTTATTATGAATATATACCAATTTGTCAGTGCAAACTGTTGTCTTTATTCTATTTAAACGATAACCAACTAATGCGTTTATTAAAGTAGATTTCCCTGCACTGACATTTGCAACCACAAGTATCTTTTTTTCTGTTCCAGACAAAACCTTATTATTAGTTTTTCTGTGTGTTATTTGCGTCGAACTTACTCCATCAATACATGACTCCCCAGTTTTGTATGCTACTAAGATCTTGTTTAAAGATTTCTTTGAGAAAAATCCACATACATTCTTGCGCAAATATTCTGATGACTTTTCAAGTTCAGCTTCGCCTAAAACACTTGCCTGTGCAAGATAAAATACATCAAAGAAAAAAGATTCTCTCATATAAAAGAATTTAATTCCCTTTCTGTGTAATGATATCGCTTTCTTTACTGCTTCAGTATTTGCCGTCCATAGTGAATTAAGGTTATCATGTATAGCAAGAATAGAATTTATCCATGCAAAAGTTATCATTTTTGCAATATCTGAGCCTTTGGATATAGAATATAAACATGCAGCTAAACCTTCTACATATTGTATACGGAAATTTTCATCCATTTTTGCAATTGGATGATTATCAATACTGCATATTCTATTTAATATCTTATCCATACTATTTATTTTGTACAAAAATACTTAAATAATTTATAAAAAGCAAGGAATGTTGTGAAAAATATGGTTACAAGTGCAAAATCATCGATTTGATTAATTTTAAATACTTAGAACCATGTTAATATGCGTAGATTCCAAAGATTTCATGTCGTACGATAGCCGTTTGGCTACACTCAATAGCAGTCTTTATAACCTAACTCGTTTTTATCTCACTCTGCCTGTTGTTGTCTATATAGTCGTTCCTTAAAAACTATATTTCAGCATAAAGCTTGTACTGACAAGCTCTA
>NZ_JABZSJ010000011.1:0-54359 GCF_015262605.1 Prevotella aurantiaca
ATGATTATTAGGTAGTTACAAGGATTTTAAGCACATTTTTGTCATATAGCCCAAATTGTTCTCTGCAAAAATAGACATATTTATTAAAGCAACAACATAAATAATGACATTTTAACTATTTTTAATTTTAGAAGAGATGTTTTTGTATCTATGTATAATTATTGATAGAATGGTTCTCTCTGATTTGACTATGCATTTTTTAGTAGCATACTTTAGATAGCCAATTAGTTTCTGTCTATAGACTAGCAATCTACATTGAACAAATCTATCTAAAATGGTAGTATTAATTCTTACGAATTATTTTTATGAAACACGTAATTAACACATTCGTCAAGTATCTTAGAACCTAAAAGCTTCATAACCACAAAATAGGCTACAATAGCTAAGCTTATACGTACTAATAAAAGCACAATCAGATTGTGAATGCCAGTTGTAGTAAAATAAACGGCAGCCATAATCGCAGCCGAAACAACCATATATGGAACAATATCCAGCAATACGTCCCATAAACGGATAGAGATTTCGCGATGCGCAAAGTATTGCCAGACAAACAACCAAAGCACAGTTACCACTGTATAAGCACTTACCATGAACAACATTCCCTCGCTATTGCACAACAAAACAAGCAACAACTGAACCGCAATCAGCGAAGTTGTTACCCATAAATATACATCTGATTTGCCGCGACTGATCATTAAGTTCTGATATAATGTATAAAAAGGTAGGAAGGCACCACTAATACAAAGTATGCGAAGGAGCGGAACACTCTCTGCCCACTTCTCTGCAATGAGCACAATAATGAACTCTTGTGATACCATACCTAATCCAAACATAGCAGGAAAAGCCAAAAATGCAGTGAAACGAAGCATTTTTCGGAAAACAAAAGTCTGCCTTTCACGTTCTGATTTCATCTCTGCCAATATCGGTTGTGCCACTTGTGAAGTGGTACCTGATATTATTGTACTTGCCATTGTGTCCCATTTGAACGCTTGAGAGAAGTTTCCTACAGCGTTAGCAGTATATAATCGTCCGAAAATAAACGTTAATAGGTTCTGACTAATAACGTTAACTACCGATGTAATCAGTATTTTGTAGCTGAAAGAGAACATGCGACGCACAGGACCAAAGTCTATTTTCTTCAGCGAAGGCCGCCAAGGAATAAGGAAAAAGCGCCCTAAACTTGTCAAAGTAATATACAAAACCTGCTGCCAAGCTAAACTCCAATAGCCATAACCCTGTATTGCTAACACAACACTAACAATGCCTGAGATAAGCAAAGAGGTTACTCGCAGAATCGTTGTTTCCTTTACCATGATATTCTTAAATAGATATGCCGTCGGTGCAGTGCCGATAGCAGAAAATAATAAGGAAACAAATAAAAAGCGAGAAAGGTTTACCAATTCAGCATGATGGAAGAAATTGGCAATAAGAGGAGCGCTAAAGAAGAGTACAATATAAGAAAACCAGCTTACAAATGTACTGAACCAAAACACAGAATTATAGTCGTTATCGGTGGGATTCTCAAGGTTTGCTATTGCAGAAGTAAAGCCACTTTCTTGTAATGCACCTGCAATAGCTGTGAAAACTGCTAACATTCCAATCAGCCCATAGTCAGATTTAGAAAGTATACGAGCCAATAAGATGCCAATAAGCGCATTAAGAATTTGCATTGTACCATTGTTCAATGCTCCCCAAAACAACCCTTTTGCTGTCATTTCTTTTAATGTCTGTCCTGCCATTCTACCCTTATTTCCGCACAAAATGTGCTTATGTGTTCAACTTGTTCTGTCATTATATAAGTTGGTTTACTCTCCTTTATAATATCTTTCCACATCTTTTTCAATACATTCGGATACCAAACCCTTAATACTTTGCCCAGCTTCTATGCGCTCTCGTATATCTGTGCTACTTATATTGATAAGTGGAATGTCTAATAAAGTAACATTGACGGATGGTATTTTGCTGCATTTTTCTTCGGTTTCATCGTTCTTTCTTGGGTAAACGGCAACACGATAATTAGCTAATATATCTTCTGCGTGATACCACTTGTCGAAGGTTTGCCAGTTGTCGCCACCGATAAGAAGAACAAATTCATAGGTTGGGAAGTCGGAAGAAAGTCGTTGTAGCGTGTCCCAAGTATAAGAAGGCTTCGGTAATTGAAACTCGTAATCACAAGCTACCATACCTTTTTGTCCTGCTAATGCGCTCTTAACTAATTGCAATCGCAGCTTATCGTCGAGCAATTTGTCGTTAATTTTAAATGGATTCTGCGGTGAAACCATGAACCAAACCTCATCTAAGCCCACTTGTTGTAGGAATATTGCCGCTAACTTAATGTGCCCTTTGTGAATAGGATTGAACGAACCGCCGTATATTCCAACCTTCATTATAGTCTTATGCTTCTACGAATTGCTTAATAATATTGTATGCTTCCTCCTTAGCCTTGTCCAAATCGTCGTTCACTATGATATGGTCGAACTTATTAGCAAAGGTCAATTCGTATTCCGCCTTGGCTATTCTGCTCTCTATTGCCTCTGCCGAATCGGTCTGTCTGCCCTCCAATCGTTTGCGAAGTTCGGCTATTGAAGGAGGTTGTACAAACAAGCTGAGCGCCTTATCGCCATAAAATTGTTTGATATTACAGCCGCCTTTCACATCAACATCGAAGATAACATTTTGTCCTTCAGCTGCCTGTGCCTCCACTTGACTTTTCAATGTGCCATAGAAACGGTCGGTATAAACTTCCTCATACTCTAGAAACTCGTTGTCTTCTATCTTCTTTTTAAATGCTTCGGGGCTTAAAAAGATATACTCAACCCCGTGTTTTTCAGTACCACGAGGTGCACGTGTAGTACAGCTGATAGAAAAAGCCAACTTCAGTTCAGGGTGTTCGTTCATCAACCATTGTACGATGGTACTTTTACCAGCCCCAGAAGGTGCCGAAAATATAATGAGTTTTCCTTGCATCAGTTATCTTTTTATAGTGCGTTCAGCACTTGTTCTTTTATCTGTTCCAGCTCATCTTTCATCTTAACCACGATGTTTTGCATCTCAGCAAGGTTACTTTTAGAGCCAGTTGTATTGATTTCGCGTCCCATTTCCTGCGCAATGAAGCCCAGTTTCTTGCCAATGCCGTGTCCTTCTTCTGCAATAGTCTCGCGGAAGTAGTTTAAATGGTTTGTCAATCTTTGCTTCTCTTCGCTTATGTCCAGCTTTTCTATATAGTAAATCAGTTCTTGTTCCAGACGGTTCTTGTCGTAATCCACCTTTGCTACCTGTTCCAAACCTTCTATTATCTTCTCTTTAATCTTTAGAACACGGCTTTCCTCGTAGGGCTCTATGCTTTTCAGAAGTGCTTCTATATTGTCTATCTTTTCGTGGAACTTACGTTCGAGCGCTGCTCCTTCCTGTTTACGGAAGTCTAAAAGACTTTCTATTGCTATCTCAATGGCTTGCTTTGTTGTCTCCCATTCTTCTTCATCGAGCACCTCTACTTCAGTTTTCGTTGTTACATCTGGCATGCGTAACAAAGTAGTAAACCAATCGGCAGGCTCTGGAATGCCCGTTTGTGCTGCTATATCCTTTATCTGATGATAATAGTTTTCTACGAGTTTGGCATTGATAGGTGTAGCATCGAGCGCTGAATCTTTCTCTACCCACAACGAAAAATCGACCTTTCCACGCTCTAAACGTTGAGCAATAGTTTGCCTTATTTCCATTTCTTTCTCTCTATATAGAGGAGCAATGCGAGTTGAAAGGTCAAGGTTTTTGCTGTTTAGCGACTTTACCTCTACGTTTATTTTCTTTTCTTTGTAGGTTACGACGGCTTTGCCGTAGCCTGTCATAGATAGTATCATAATTCTAAAGTTTTATAAATGCAAAATTACAAAAAAGAGCTGAAAGCACCAAATTGCCATCAATTCCTTTTAAAAGTTGATGAATTGTAACAGCTTAAAGGCTTCTTACTACTGCTATAGCCACATGCGCCATAGGTAAAAGTCTTGAAAATCGGTGAGCATATGGAAGAATAGTCCTATTCCAATAGGACGAATCCACCACGGCAGTTTTAGTTTCTCATAGGGAAGTATACTCAGAAGTGCATAAATACCTGCCATAAAGTAGGAGTGGAGTGGGTGAAACCCTACGCTACAACGATATGGATTGAACATAGGTGTAGCCAGCAAGTGGTCTAAATCGACAAACATTGTTGCCAACATAATCCAGAATGCCTTTATTCTATGCTCACGTTTAAAGAATTGTGCAAACAGTAGAGGTGCAAGAAAATGAAGCCCATAGTGCACAATAGCCCTTAGTAATGCAATTGACATATTTTATCTCAAATCGTTACAAAGATGCAAATTTAGTCTATTTCAATAGAAATCCCATCGTTTTACCAAAAAGTTAGGATATTTTTACGTTCGGATTTACTCATAGAGGGAATGGTATTAGGGTTGCTCTTTATTTGCAAATAAAACTTAATATAATGGTGTTTTTAGTGTGAAATGTTAATTTTCAGAATGCAAGAAAAAAGCTTCTAAAAAGTGAACGGCAAGCTTTCGAAAGTCATTTCCTATGCCGTTGTTTTGCAAAACAGGTACTATTGGAATGCAAAACAATCGGTTTTATCGCACAAAATAGGCACTTTTGCATTGCGAAAGAGGCTCTCTTGAAGAGTAAAAAGGCGTCAATTGGTTCGTAAAAATGTCCATTTTATAACATAAATGCTGTTATAACATTGCACACTTATACCCAATTGATACACAAAAGCTTATGAATCAATAAATTATAATAGCACGCCAAGAATGCCATTATTTATCAATCACTTTTTCAAAGCACGGAAAATAGGCCGTAATTCCGAATATAAAGCACTAAAAAATTAACATTAGTACGATATATTTAGAAATATTAAGAAATGCAATATCTCTTGTTAGAGGAACAGGAAAAAGCTGATGAGGTTTCGCAGATAAAAGTTTAAGATAAATAGAATCGCCATGTTTGTTCACAAATAATTTGTGAACTATCTGTAAAAATGAACTCTTTTATTTGCTCTTTCCTTGATTAAAGTGTATCTTTGCAAAAGATAATCTTATTAATAAAGGGGGCGTTGATGATAGTTGGCAACCTCTATGATACACACCTAATTACATACACAGAATATGATTCTATTTTTCTTGGCTTCTTATGACACAGTAATTGCTACTGAAATCGACCACAATCCTGCACAGGAAGAGGTTGAAAAGTTAAGTTGGCTTTATGGCAACGCAAAGTTATTGAACGACAAAGAATTGTCGGGATACTATCTTGGGCCGCGCAGAGAGATGATTACTCCATGGAGTACTAATGCCGTTGAAATCACCCAAAACATGGGAATAAGTGGTATTTCACGTATAGAAGAATATTTTCCTTCGCAGTCTATGGAAGCAAATCCAGACAGAATGATATTCCGTAACTACGATGGATTGAACCAAGACATATTCACTGTGGACCTTCAACCAGCCGAAATACAACACGTTGATAATCTTGAGAAGTTCAATGAAGAGGAAGGTTTGGCCCTATCTCCAGAGGAAATAGAATACTTACACAACGTTGAGAAACAGAATAACCGTCCATTAACCGATTCAGAAGTGTTTGGTTTTGCACAAATAAACTCTGAACACTGTCGCCATAAGATATTCGGTGGTGAGTTTGTTATAGACGGAAAGGTAATGGAAAGCAGCCTTTTCAACCTTATAAAGAAAACTACTAAAGAGAACCCAGGAAAGATATTATCGGCTTACAAAGATAATGTGGCTTTTGCAGAAGGCCCAGAAATAGAGCAATTTGCACCCAAAAGCCAAAGCACATCGGATTTCTTCCGTGTTAAAAGCATTGATAGTGTAATCTCATTAAAGGCAGAAACCCACAACTTCCCTACTACAGTAGAACCTTTTAATGGCGCTGCGACAGGCACAGGTGGCGAGATTCGCGACCGAATGGGCGGTGGTGTCGGCTCTTGGCCTATTGCTGGAACGGCTGTTTATATGACTGCTTACCCACGTTTGCAGGACGAAAACGGCAAAACACCAGCACTGCGAGACTGGGAAGACATACTTCCTGTACGCAAATGGTTGTACCAAACACCGCAACAAATACTTACAAAGGCTTCTAACGGAGCAAGCGATTTCGGCAATAAGTTCGGTCAACCACTGATTGCAGGCTCTGTTTTGACATTTGAACACCAGGAAAACGGCGAGAAATATGCTTACGACAAGGTGGTGATGTTAGCTGGAGGAGTTGGCTATGGTACAAAACGCGACTGCTTAAAGAAGGAACCACATCCAGGAAACAAGGTTGTTGTAGTGGGTGGCGATAATTATCGCATCGGCCTTGGTGGCGGTTCTGTATCGTCGGTAGATACAGGTCGCTATTCAAATGGTATCGAATTGAATGCTATTCAGCGTGCTAATCCAGAAATGCAGAAACGTGCTTACAACCTCGTTCGCGCATTAGTAGAAGAAGACGAAAACCCTGTTGTATCTATTCACGACCATGGTTCAGCTGGACATCTCAACTGTTTGAGTGAACTGGTAGAGGAATGTGGAGGCAAAATAGATATGGATAAGTTGCCAATAGGCGATAAAACACTGAGCGCAAAGGAGATTATTGCCAATGAATCGCAAGAGCGTATGGGTCTGTTAATAGATGAAAAGCATCTCGATCACGTGCGTCGCATAGCTGAACGCGAGCGTGCTCCGATGTATGTAGTAGGAGAAACAACTGGCGATGCGCACTTCTCGTTTGTTCAAAAAGACGGTATTAAGCCGTTTGATCTTGACGTTGCACAAATGTTTGGGCACTCTCCAAAAACCATTATGAAAGACGAAACAGTGGAACGCAAGTACACTGACGTTACTTACAATATAGAAAAAATTGACGATTATGTTACTCGTGTGTTGCAATTAGAGGCTGTAGCTTGCAAGGATTGGCTTACCAATAAGGTTGACCGTTCTGTAACTGGACGCGTAGCACGCCAACAATGCCAAGGACAAGTGCAATTGCCACTTTCCGATTGTGGTGTGGTTGCACTTGACTATCGTGGCTATAAAGGTATTGCAACAGCTATCGGACACGCTCCACAAGCTGGTTTGGCATCGCCAGAAGCAGGTTCTGTGCTTTCTGTAGCAGAATCTTTGACTAACATTGTATGGGCTCCTCTTGCCGATGGCATGGACAGTATCAGTCTTTCAGCGAACTGGATGTGGCCTTGTCGTGCACAAAAAGGAGAGGATGCACGCCTATATAGTGCAGTGAAAGCATTGTCAGACTTCTGCTGTGCTATCGGTGTGAACGTACCAACAGGTAAGGATTCGCTATCACTTACGCAACAATACCCTAACGGAGAGAAGATAGTATCACCTGGAACAGTTATTGTTTCAAGTGGAGCAGAGGTAAGTAACGTGCGTCAAGTGGTTTCTCCGGTGTTGGTAAACAACAAAAGTACGCGATTATACCATATTGATTTCAGCTTCGATGAGCAGAGATTAGGTGGTTCAGCCTTTGCACAGAGCTTGGGAAAAGTAGGTTCTGATGTTCCTACCGTAAAAGAACCTCGCTACTTCTGCGATTGTTTCGATGCGATTCAAGAGATGATTCGCCGTGGTTGGATACTTGCTGGACATGATATTTCGGCTGGTGGTATGATAACAACGCTACTCGAAATGACCTTTGCAAACCCTGAAGGTGGTCTTAATATCAACTTGCACGATATACAGGGCGACGACATTGTTCGTAAGTTATTTGCTGAAAACCCAGGCGTAATCATTCAGGTTGCAGACGAACACAACGACGAAGTGAAGGCATTCTTGGAGGATAATTGCATTGGTTTCGCACGTATTGGTTATCCAAATACCAAAAATCGCACACTAAGCATTGCTGATGGAGCTTGGAAACACGACTTTGATATCGATGCTTTGCGTGAAGCTTGGTACGAAACATCTTACCTATTTGAGCGTAAGCAGGCTGCAAATGGTATGGCAGAAAAGCGTCACGAGAATTATAAAAAGCAACCTATCGAGATGAAGTTCAACGATAACTTCACAGGTAAGTTACAACAATATGGTCTCAATCCAAATCGTTGGAAGGACAATACACCTATAACACATCAGACTCCGAAGGCCGCTATCATTCGAGAAAAAGGTACAAATGGCGACCGTGAAATGGCTTATAGCCTCTATTTGGCAGGCTTTGAGGTGAAAGATGTTACGATGACAGACCTTATTTCAGGCCGCGAGACACTCGAAGAAGTCAATATGATAGTGTTCTGCGGTGGATTTTCGAACTCAGATGTACTTGGTTCAGCGAAAGGTTGGGCTGGTGCTTTCCTCTATAACCCTAAGGCTAAGCAGGCGCTCGACAAGTTCTATGCTCGTGAAGATACTCTTTCGCTTGGTATTTGCAATGGTTGTCAGTTAATGGTTGAGTTGAATCTCATCAATCCCGAGCACAAACATCGCTCTCGACTAACCCATAATGATAGCCATAAGTTCGAAAGTTCTTTCCTCGGATTGAACATTCCAGAGAACAAAAGTATTATGTTAGGCTCGCTAAGTGGAAACAAACTTGGTATCTGGGTGGCGCACGGAGAAGGAAAGTTCATGCTTCCTGAACCTGAAGACCGCTATAATATTGTTGCAAAATATAACTACGCACAATATCCAGGTAACCCAAATGGCTCGAATTACAACGTGGCTGGTATCTGTTCTAACGACGGAAGACACCTCGCAATGATGCCTCATCTTGAACGTTCGGTATTCCCTTGGCAACAAGCATGGTATCCATTAGATCGTCGTAACGACGAAGTTACACCATGGATAGAAGCATTTGTCAATGCGCGCAAATGGGTTGAGGAACGAATTAAATAATAATGTTAGACAACAAAAACAAAGAACTAAACAACGCAAGCCTGTCTTCTTCTGTATCAAACGGAAGAGGTGGGCTTGCTATTTATTGGAATGCCTTCAAGACATTCTTTAAGATTGGCGCCTTCACGTTAGGCGGTGGCTATGCCATGATATCTATTATAGAGAACGAAATAGTAGAAAAACAGAAGTGGATAAGTAAGGATGAGTTTGTCGACCTACTTGCTGTGGCTCAGACTTGCCCTGGTGTGTTCGCTATAAACATAAGTACTTTCATAGGATATAAGCTCCGTAAGACACCAGGGGCGTTCTGTACAAGTTTGGGAACAGCTTTGCCATCGTTCCTTATCATACTTCTTATTGCAACGTTCTTCCATAGTTTCATGGACGTTTCATGGGTTGCAGCGATATTTCGTGGTATTCGTCCTGCCGTTGTAGCACTCATTGCAGTGCCCACATTTACTCTTGCGAAGAGCGTAAAGATAAATCTTGCAAACTGTTGGATACCGATTCTTACTGCATTACTTATTGCCTATTTAGGCGTAAACCCTATTTACGTGCTCATTGCTGCCGCAGCAGGTGGCTATTTGTATGGTAAATTCATAACCCCAACCGAAGAATTATGATTTTCTTAGAACTCTTTTACACATTCTTTATTATTGGTTTATTTGGTTTTGGAGGCGGTTATGGCATGCTTTCCCTTATTCAGACAGAGACAGTGATACACCATCAGTGGCTAACATCGGCTGAATTCACCAACATTGTGGCAATTTCGCAAATGACGCCTGGCCCGATAGGGATAAACTCGGCTACTTATTGTGGTTACACAGCGACTCATAATGCAGGTTTTACAGGTGGAATGGCTGTGTTAGGTAGCGTTACTGCCACCATCGCATTGGTGTTGCCGTCGTTTATTTTAATGATTCTTATTAGTAAGATGTTCTTAAAATATATGAAGACTCCATTGGTTCAGTCTATTTTTATGGGCTTGCGTCCTGTTGTGGTAGGCTTGTTAGCAGCTGCAACCTTGCTGCTTTGCAATGCTGAAAACTTCTCGCGCCCAAACATAAACCTATGGCACTTCTGCATTAGCATCGCTCTTTTTGCTGCCACTTTTATTGGAACGATGTTCTTAAAGATAAATCCAATCCGTATGATTTGCTTTGCTGGCTTTGCTGGATTGGTGCTTTTATATTAGACAAAACCAACATTTAGACTATTAAGGATAGAACTTTAACGAAAGAATAAAAATAAAAAAGATTATGTTTAAACTAAAGCAAGTCCTGTTATTTACGGTCTTAGGCATGGCTATATCGGCCTATGCACAAGCTCCTAACAATACGGGAACGTACTACAAGGGCGCAGATGGTTTCTCAGGAAAGACACTAAAGACAAAGCTATACCAGATTATTGGTAAGCTACACACTACCGATTACAACGGATTGTGGCAAACTTACAAGACAACTGACGTACGTCCAGACGGCAAACTATGGGATATGTACTCTAAAACTACAAGCTATGAGGTTGGAGGAAGTATGCAAGGACACTCTTCGGGCGGCGAAGGCGGTGGTTACAACCGTGAACACTCTATGCCAAAGAGCTGGTTCAACAAACAAACTCCTATGCACAACGATGCCTTCCACGTAGTTCCTGCAGACGCATATGTTAATAGTGTGCGCAGTAACTTCCCTTATGGCGAGAACAATGGAGAGATGTTTACAGGTAAAGGCAACTTCGGAAAGAAGGGAAAGTGTACAACTCCAGGTTACAGCGGTACGGTTTTCGAACCTGGCGACGAGTATAAAGGCGACTTTGCACGTATCTATTTCTACATGGCAACGGCATACGAAGCAGCCATTGCAGGCTGGTCTGCGCCTATTATGAGTGGAAACGAATACAAACCATACGTTAAATGGCAGATGGATATGTTGATGCGATGGGCTAAAGAGGACCCTGTGAGCAAGAAAGAGATACTGCGCAACGAAGCAGTTGCTAAGATTCAAGGCAACAGAAACCCATATATCGACTATCCAGGATTGGAAGAATATGTATGGGGAAGTAAGGTTGACCAGAAGTTTAGCTACGATAATTATGTCAGCCCAACGCCTGCAAACCTTAACGATGAGGGTGGTGTGTATCCAGGACAAAGTGGAAGTAAAGACCCGACAGAGCCAGAAGATCCAACCCAATCTAACGATACATATACGTTTAAGAAGATAACTAAGAGCATCGAACTAACGATGGGAAAAGAGTATCTCATAGTTTGTGAAGCCGAAAATACAGCTTTGAGCAAACCAGATGGTACCAAAACTGCAAAGTTCTATGCTCCTGCTAACGTAGAAATAAAGGGTTCTACCATCACCACAAAGGTTGATGGAAAGAATACTCCACACAGAATTAAGATAAGCGGACAGGAAGGTGAGTATGCTTTATACGATATTGCATCGGATCTTTACTTGGTAAACAGAACGAAAAAGAATGTATTGGATGGTGTAAAAGAGGAATCTGCAACATGGAATATCACCTTTACAGCAGAAGGAAATGCAGACATTAAGTCTACCTTATCAGAGTATCGGTCTATCTTCTATAACCCTCAGATGGCACGTTTTGCAACATATACCACAACAACGCAGAAGCCAGTACAACTCTATAAGTTTGAGAAGGTTGTAACAGGCATATCGTATGTAAATGCAACAACCAGTCAGAGTAAAGATGGTATCTACACACTTCACGGACAAAAAGTCAGCAATAACACCAATACAGCAAATCTTCCAAAAGGCGTTTACATCGTTAATGGAAAGAAAGTGTTGGTAAAGTAAAATACAACATATAAGCTGTTTTAAGGCTACAACTTAATGGATAAAAGGCAACACACGATATTTCTGTTGCTAATCACCATAAAGTTGTAGCTTTTTTTATTGTATTCAACTAAACAAAGTAATTGAAAAGATGTCGTAAAGTAGTTATTACGAAAAGATAAAGCGAGCCATTTTTCAACTTCAAAAGTTGTCTTTTGCAGTTCTAACTTTCCTATTCAAACACCTTATTCGTATTGAGAAAAACTGCATTATACACATGAAAAAGTTTTACATGACGTTGTGTTGTGCAACTATCTAACTTTCAGTAAATTACAATAGTGCCTGTTTTGCACTGCAAAAGAGCCTGTTTTGCACGATAAAAGTGCCTATATTGCAACGCAAAACAGGCACTATTACAATGCGAAACCGAAACGATTGTATTTTAATCGATTTTTGTTAAGAAATCAGATCCACTCATTATGCACTTTTACACCTTTTAATTAAAAGATTAAAGGTGGCATAAATAGGATAAAAACACCTTGAAAATGAAAAATAAGGGCATAGATCTTCATATTTAACATAGTGCGAATAGAATTATAAGAAAAATGATGAATAATTACCGAAAAATAATTACCTTTGCGCAATTAGCGAATAATAATTTTTAATCTAACGTATAATAATGAAACTGAAACATTTCCTTTTTGCAGCCTTATTCTTCGTTGTAGGAATGGCAAACGCACAACAGTTTGGCCCAATTCCCGTGAATAAGAATGTAAGGCAGGGTAAGCTCAGCAATGGACTGACTTATTACATCTTGCGCAACAACTGGCCTGAGAACGTAGCCAACTTCTATATTGCGCAGCGTGTTGGCTCTATTCAAGAAGAAGAACCACAACGTGGTTTGGCTCACTTCCTTGAACACATGGCTTTCAATGGCTCTGAACACTTCCCAGACTCTACTTTGTTGGAGTTCACACGCTCACTTGGCGTACAGTTTGGTAGCGATTTGAACGCTTATACCTCTATCGAAGAGACTGTTTACCGCATTAGTAACGTACCTACTAAGCGTCAGTCAGCACTCGATTCTTGTTTGTTGGTGTTGAAAGACTGGTCTAACGGTCTGACACTTGACGATAAGGAAATAGACAAAGAGCGTGGTGTTATCCACCAAGAGTGGCAGTTAGGTCAGAACGCAATGATGCGTATCTACGACCGTTCATTGCCAAAACTCTATCCTAACAACAAGTACGGACTTCGCTTGCCTATCGGTTTGATGAGTGTGGTAGACAACTTTAAGTATCAAGCACTCCGCGATTACTATCATAAATGGTATCGTCCAGACAATCAATGTATCATTGTTGTAGGTGATATAGACGTAGATCACACCGAAGCACAGATTAAGAAGCTATGGGCTAATGCTACTGTGCCAGCTAATGCAGCGCAAGTAACAAAGCTTCCGGTTGAAGATAACGAGCAAGCTATCTATGTTTTCGACAAGGATAAGGAGATGCAGAACACTAATATCGGTATTTTCATGAAGCACGACGTATTCCCTGAAGAAATGAAATCAAGTCAGGCGTACTATATCGACAGCTATATGAAGACGATGATATCTATGATGTTGAACCAGCGCTTCAGCGAAATGAAGCAGAAAGCAGATTGCCCATTCACCAGCGCACATGGTTACGACGGCAATTTCATGCTCTCAAGCACCAAAGATGCGTTCTCATTGAGTTGTAGTGCTAAGGAAGGTAAAGACATAGAAGCACTCAAAGCTATTTATCGCGAGGCTCTCCGTGTACGCCAATATGGTTTCACTCCTTCTGAATTTGAACGTACAAAGCAAGAACTTCTCTCTCAATTGGAGTCTGAATACACCAATCGTGATAAGGTAACTAGTAGCCAGTATGGCGACGAATTGCGCGACCACTTCTTGAAGAACGAACCAATCCCAAGTAAGGAAGACGAGTACAAGATTATGAAGCAGTTCATTGAGATGCCAGCTCTCAACTATCAAGTAGTTAACGAGTACGCTAAAGAACTTATTTCTGATAACGATCGCAACCTTGTTGTGTACATCTTCTCACAGGATAAGCCTGGAAAGGTAGATGCAACTGAGGACAAGATGGCACAAGCTATTAAGGAAGTGCGCGCAGAAAAGATTGAACCATACGTTGATAACGTCAAGTCTGAACCTCTCTTGGACGTTAAGAAGTTGCCAAAGGCTGGTAAAATCGTTAAGGAAACAGAGAATAAGAAACTCGGTTATAAGGAACTTACATTAAGCAATGGTGCTCGTGTTATCCTTAAGAAGACTGATTTCCAAGCTAACGACGTTCGTTTCTACGCTACAGCTAAGGGTGGAAGCAGCTTATATGGTAAGGCTGACTACGACAACCTTAAGCTCTTCAACTCTGTTATGGGTAATAGCGGACTTGGAAACTTCTCTAAGCAAGAGCTCACAAAGGCGCTTTATGGTAAACAAGCAAGTGCAAACTTGGGACTTGGTACATACGAACAGACTGTAAGCGGCCAATCAATACCAAAGGATATCGAAACAATGTTGCAGTTGGTTTACCTCAAGTTTACAAAGGTTACCAAGGATCAACAGGCATTCGACGCTATGATGAAGCAGTACGAAGAGGCTTTGAAGCACAAAGACCTTTCTCCTGAGAGTGTATTTGGCGACTCTGTTTCGGTTACTCTCTACAACCACGAACTTCGTTATGCTCCTCTTTCTTTGAAGACTCTCAAGGGAGTTAACCTCGATCGCATACTTCAGATTTGGAAAGAGCGTTTTGCTAACCCTGGACAGTTTACCTATTACTTCGTAGGAAACTATGATGAGGCTGCTCTCCGTCCACTTATTGAGAAGTATATCGGTAGCTTGCCAAAGGGTAAAGCAGAGAACTGGAAGGAAGTTCCTGGCTTCGCTAAGGGCAAAGTGTTGAATCATTTCACCTTCAAATCAGAGACTCCAAAGGCTATGAGCGTAGAAGTATGGCATCAACCTACGAAGTACACAATGGAAAATATTGTACTTGTAGATGCTGCAGCACAGGTATTGTCTATGGTTTACTTGAAGGATATTCGCGAAGACCAAGGTGCTGCTTACTCAGTAGGTGCAGGTGGCTTCTTGAATAGAACTGCTGATAAGACCTTTGCAGTAATTCAGGCACAGTGCCCAATGGACCCTAACAAGGCTGAATTGGCTGTTAAGCTCCTAAACGAAGGCATTAAGAACAACAGCGTGAAGGTTGATTTGGATAAGCTTCAGAAGGTTAAGGACTTCATGCTCAAGCAGGCTGACATCAGTGCAAAGAGCAATGGCCACTGGCTTAACGTTCTTGACGAGTATGTTAGAAATGGTGTAGATATTCAAAACGGATACAAAGCTGCTGTTGAAGCTTTAACTCCAGAGAAGATTGCAGCATTCTTGAAAGGATTGCTCGCTACTGGCAACCACATCGAAGTGGTGATGACACCTGCAAAATAAGAATAGTTGCGCAAGTCTTGCAATGGTAAGACTTGTGCAATAAGCACATTCAATTATACAGAAGCCCACGATTTGCAAAAGCAATCGTGGGCTTTTCCTATTTAAAGACCAACACATTAATGGTTTGAAGACTTATTCTTTCCCTTTCTCTTTAACCTCTTTTCGCACCTCCTTTACACCCTTTTAGCTTACTACTAAACACTTTTTCTAAACGATATATAACACCTATCGTTGGGGGTGTATACACACCTATCATTGCAGATGTATATACACTTACGTTCATAGGTGTATATACACCTACAAGCACAGGTGTTATACATCTATAACGATAGATGTATAACACTCTTAATACCAACTCTTTAATATGTGGTTGATAAGTTGTTGAAAAGGTGCAGCCATGCTTCAACAGTGATGTATGGGCTTACACCACGGATAGAAGACGAACAAATGCCATGTGCGAGGTATGAATTTACCTTACTAATAAAGTGTGAAAGCAATTACAAAGAAGTCAAAACAACCGATAGAATGAGCCGAAATTATGTTCTTCTCATACAAAAAAATCTCACCCCTGCTATCTGCAGAGGTGAGATTATAAGTTTCAATAAAGTGTTTTATTTACACCTTATATATATTAGAGCTGTGGACCAGCTGCTACGAGAGCCTTGCCAGCCTCGTTAGTTTCGTACTTCTTGAAGTTCTTAATGAAGCGAGCTGCAAGGTCTTTAGCCTTCTCTTCCCACTGAGTAGCGTCTGCATATGTATCGCGTGGGTCAAGAATGTTAGTGTCAACACCTTCCAACTTTGTAGGAACAGTGAAGTTGAAGTAAGGAATTTGCTTTGTTGGAGCAGCATCAATAGAGTGGTTCAAGATTGCATCAATGATACCACGAGTATCCTTAATAGAGATACGCTTGCCTGTACCATTCCATCCTGTGTTCACTAAGTAAGCCTTAGCACCGCTCTTTTCCATCTTCTTAACCAATTCTTCAGCATACTTAGTTGGGTGAAGTTCCAAGAAAGCCTGACCGAAGCAAGCAGAGAATGTTGGAGTTGGTTCAGTAATACCACGCTCTGTACCAGCCAATTTAGCTGTGAAACCAGAGAGGAAGTAGTACTTAGTCTGCTCAGAATCGAGGATAGATACTGGAGGAAGAACACCGAAAGCATCAGCACTCAAGAAGATAACCTGCTTTGCAGCTGGGCCGTGAGATTCAGGACGCTGAATGTTCTTGATGTGATAGATAGGATAAGAAACACGAGTATTCTCAGTAACGCTCTTATCTTTGAAGTCAATCTTACCATCTTTGCCAACAGTAACGTTCTCAAGAAGAGCGTCGCGGCGGATAGCGTTAAAGATATCTGGCTCTGATTCCTTGTCAAGGTTGATAACCTTAGCGTAGCAACCACCTTCGAAGTTGAATACACCATTATCGTCCCAACCATGTTCGTCATCACCGATGAGCTTACGCTTAGGGTCGGTAGACAAAGTAGTCTTACCTGTACCAGAAAGACCGAAGAAGATAGCTGTGTTCTCTCCGTTCATATCTGTATTAGCAGAACAGTGCATAGAAGCGATACCCTTCAATGGCAAGAAGTAGTTCATCATAGAGAACATACCCTTCTTCATTTCACCACCATACCATGTATTTACGATAACCTGCTCCTTAGAAGTTACGTTAAACATAACGCAAGTTTCTGAATGCAAACCAAGTTCTTTCCAGTTTTCAACCTTAGCCTTAGACGCATTGTAAACGATGAAGTCTGGTTCTTGTTCGAAATCAGCCTCTGTCTTAGGACGGATGAACATATTTGTAACGAAGTGAGCCTGCCAAGCAACTTCTACAATGAAGCGAATCTTCATGCGAGTGTCCTTGTGTGTACCGCAGAAACCATCTACAACAAACAAACGCTTGTTAGAAAGTTCTTTCTTTGCAATATCCTTAACAACAGTCCATGCTTCCTTAGATGCACGATGGTTGTCGTTGTGATACTCTTCAGAATCCCACCAAACAGTGTCGCGAGAGTTCTCGTCATCAACGATAAACTTATCTTTAGGAGAACGACCAGTGTAGATACCAGTCATTACATTGATTGCGCCAAGCTCAGTTTCTTGACCAACTTCAAAGCCTTGAAGACCTTCTTTTGTCTCTTCATTGAACAATACTTCGTAAGAAGGATTGTAAACAACTTCTGTTGTACCTGTGATACCGTACTTAGAGAGTACGCTTTTATCAAATTTTGCCATTTGTTATAATATAATATTGATATTAAACTTCGTATCTTATAACGACTTTAATTTAAAGTACCGCAAAGGTAATAATTTTATGATGCAATGCAAAATGATACATATAAAAAATGCATTGATAAGACGTTCGTATGGTTAAAGAAATTAAAAAATAATAAGGCGAGCAGATATTTGCTATTCAGACGTTGCAAATAATAAACTATTTTCTTAATTTTGCCACAATTTTGGGCGCATAAAAACAGCTCCCCCTATATAACCATACTATTAAAAAGAAAAAATGGAAATCATTAACTTCTCGGAACAAAACTCCATTGTTAACCAGTACATGGCAGAGATCCGTGACAAGGACTACCAGAGAAACCGTCTCCTTTTCCGCAATAATGTTATGCGAATAGGAGAGTTTGAGGCATTCGAAATCTCTAAAACACTTCAGTATGAAATGAAGGAAGTGCAGACACCATTAGGCGTTTCAAAGATTAACGTACCTGTTGATAAGATTGTGCTTGCCACTATCTTCCGTGCAGGACTTCCTTTCCACAACGGCTTCCTTAACATTTTCGACCATGCTGGAAATGCTTTCGTAAGTGCATATAGAGAATACAAGGACAAGGAACACCACGAAGTGGGCATTCACGTTGAATATTTGGCAACTCCAAATATAGACGGCAAGACACTTATTATTGCTGACCCAATGTTGGCAACTGGTGGTTCAATGGAGCTTGGCTATAAGGCTATCCTCTCAAAAGGAACTCCTCGTCACGTTCATGTTGCTTGTGTTATTGCATCTCCAGAAGGCATTGATCATGTTAAAAAGACCTTCCCCGACAGCAATACCACCATTTGGTGCGGTGCAATAGACGAAGGTTTGAACGAACATAAGTATATTGTACCAGGCTTCGGTGATGCTGGCGACCTTTGTTACGGAGAGAAACTCTAAGTACAAATAATAAAATCACACTATTGCAATGGTCAAAACAGACCATTGCATGATTTGTTTTTTCTATAAAATAAAGTGGAGTAGCAACGTAAAAAGCTACTCCTTCTTACTTTATTTTTTCTTTTTCATTCTCTACAACCCCTTTTCAGTTAACCACAAAATAGTATTTCTCTAATTGCAAATATATCCTAAATTGCTATCATTTTTGTTAAATACTAACGCATTAACTCTCAAATTACGGGCACTTTTCTACTCTTTCACCTATTTGTTTGCAAATAATGCCAGCATTTGTGTGCTACTATAAACTGCTTATATACACTATATTGCGTACTTATTGGGTAGTATTGTGCAACGCTATCTTCGTTTTTGCACGACAAAACAAACACTTTCATGCGCATACGAACCACTTTTTCGTTGTCAAAGCAGCAATATTGGTTTACGAAAGAGCTTGTTTTATCATGTAAAAGTGCCTGTTTTGCAGTGCAATAGTACCTATTTTGCATCGTAAAACAGGCGCTTTTGCTTTCTCGAACCTATTTTTTTAGTTCAAATTTTTCTATTTCCTGCTTTCTGCTTGTGTTAATTTTATCCTTCCATTTGCTTGAATATAGAACAAAAAATAAGAAGTGGTGTAAGGTAGAGTAGGAGCTATTTGCATGTCATCTTATAGATGAGTAGTTCAATTCTTAGTATTTTCTTATTGAATAAAGGCTTAAAATTTACTTTAAAATTACTACTTGTGCATCAGTAAACAAAGCGTAATATAATTTAATCACAAATGAAGTGTGTGCCGATAGTATCCATCGCAATATTTAGAAATAATTATTTTAAACCTATACAAAACAACTATGAGTTCATTTATTCTGTACAAGAGGTAGACGTAAAGTTCTTTGAGCTTATCATGAAAGATATAATAAAGGCCGCAGTGCAATGGTGGATACAAAATAGAGATAGGCTTCGTAATCCCTTAATTGCGTACTGGACTGACGTGGCTAAATAGTTCTTATTAGTTTTGAAGGTATTACTAACAAAACAGCAACGGCTCTGTGTATAGAACACAGAGCCGTTGCTGTTGTATAATGTAAAGGATAATTAAGTCTGAAAACCTTATTTTAATACAGGCATTAAGCTTTTTCTATTAAGCAAACAGCGTAGGCTGCCATGCCTTCTTCCCTACCAACGAAACCCATTCGTTCAGAAGTAGTGGCCTTGATAGATATATCGTCCTCATCGCAACCGATTATTTCAGCCATGCAAGCCTTCATTGCTGGTATGTGCGGGTTTATCTTTGGACGCTCAGCACATACTGTTGCATCAATGTTTCCTACACGATAACCTTTCGTTGCAATCAGTTCTATGGTCTGACGGAGTATCACCTTAGAATCTATATCAAGGGTTTCGTTCGCCGTATCGGGGAAATGATAGCCAATATCGCGCATGTTGGCAGCACCTAATAGTGCATCGCACACTGCATGAAGCAGTACATCGGCATCGCTATGGCCCAGTAAGCCGAGCGAGTGGTCAATCTTTATTCCTCCTAAATAGAGCGCACGACCTTCTACAAGCTTGTGGACATCGTAGCCCATTCCTATTCTTGCCATGTCAATGTGGTTTTATAGGTAAGCAAGTTTCCTTGTTTAAGGATTATCTTCTATTGAATAAGTCCTTCAATCCATCCATATCGAATGTCAGCGAGAAGCGTAAAGTCTGGTCGAGCGGATTGCTCTTAGCAGTTGCAATAACGTATCCTGCATCGAGAGAGAATACGCTCATCTTGAAGCCAGCGCCCACAGTGAAGTACTTGCGGTTACCTTTGTTCTCGCTTTCGTTATGGTAACCCGCACGAAGAGAGAACTTATCGTTATACACATATTCTGCTCCAATACTCCAATTTATCTCTTGTAGCTCTTCCTTTGCACCACCTGGCGCATCGCTTAAGCTCTTAAAGATACCTGAAATAGACGATACATCGTAGTATTCCTTCTGCAAACGGTCTTGATAATCAATTTCCGACTCGTCCGTTCTACGCTGTGGATATGTAGGAACCAACAACTTATTGGCATCAGCAGCAATGGTAAAGCGGTTGAATTCATCAACCGGAATCATCAGAGACGCACCCAAACGCAAATTGGTAGGGATAAATTCAGCGCGGTTATCGCCACCGAAAGTAATCTTTGAACCAATGTTTGAGATATTCATACCTAAGCCTAACTGGCATTCGCGGCTACCTAAATTGATGTAATTCTGATAGTATGCAGAGATGTCAGCTGCGAAAGCAGAACCCGGAGCAGTTTCTTCGTTGAAGTCGTAAGTAAGGTCTGAATATATCCAACGCACTGCTGCACCCAATGAGAACTTCTCGCTCAACATCAAAGAGTATGCAATATCAGCAGAAAGTTCGTAAGGTTTAATGACCATTGCAGCTGAGCCATCGGTGCTTCCGTTCGCCTGAACCTCGCCTAAAGAGAAGTAACGTAGAGAACCAGACACTGCGCTATAGTCGCCAATACGATAGTAACCAGAGAGATAAGCAAGGTCCATGTCGTTCACTAACTGGCGCAACCAAGGTGTATAGTTGAGTGAAACACCAGCACGAGAGATATTAAACGGATACTTAGCAGGGTTCCAGAACTGTGAGTTTACGTCTGGATCGGTAGCTACACCTACGTCTCCCATACCAGCTGCACGAGCATCTGGTGCTATCATTTGCGAGGTAACGGCATGGTTTACTGGGTTGAAAATATCTTTCTTGTCCTGCGCCAATGCAGCCGAAGCAACTAAAGAGAGCAAGAACAGGCTTAATATTCTATAAGACTTCTTCATTCTTTCTGTATTGATTTCTGTTTGTTTGCGTGATAGTCTAATCTCTATGTTTGCGTAAACGTTCGAGAACAATCGTTCAAGAACTTCATTAAAACACAAACGTAGGGTAGACCTTATTTATTGTTTATAACGATGAGTTTCTTTGCTTTCGACTCTTTTACATTACCACCACAGCTTAATCTAACTCGATAAAGGTAGACGCCTGTTTGTAAACGCGCGCCAGAATTGATGGTTAAGTCCCAATTCACGGTGTAGGCGTTACCTGTTGATAAGCCACTTTCGACATGTCGCCACAGCAATCGACCCGATGTATCAAGCACTTCAAGCTCTACATCTACATTCGAACCAACATAATTGTGAGTTACAATGAAAGATGTTTCGGTCTTGGCAGGGTTGTTTGTACAGTTCACATCTTCGATATCTGGTGCCAATCCCTTCTCTACAGTGAAGTCGAGAGTAGCTGTAGAAGGATTGTTAAGAACGTCCCAAACACGGAACTTCAACTGATGTCGTCCTTCAGAAAGCTCTGGAATGCTGAAGTAAGTAGTTCCTTTTGTATAGCTTCCGAAGTCGAAACGGAAGTTATCGTTAAGGTCATAAGTGCGCATCATGTTGCCATCGATGATGAGTTGCATATTGTGTCCGACACCATTGCCTGCTGCGTTGATGCCGTCTGCATCGCTAATCTGTGCTACAAAGTAAGGTGTGCTATTCACTTTTCCACCATTTACAAACGATGGAGTGTTGAGATAACAATAGATAGAAGGTCCTATTGAATCGTTGCTTACCTGCACTGAGCCATTAATATCGAAATTATCTTCGGCTCCATTTGCTAATAAAGTACGGTCGTTGCTAACTGCATAGACATTGATAAGACCTGTTCCGTTAGCATAATTCAAGTCGCGAGGCACTGCAAAAGTAAAGCTAAACTCACCATTTCGAACGCTGTCTGAACCATTATATAGTACCTTCTGACGGTCGTAGTAGTTGAAAGGTGCACTCGTATTATCTTCTTGTGCCTTGCAAGTAATAAGTTCTTTTGTATCACGAACAGTTGCAGTCATCAGCCCATTAAAGCTTGTTACCTTATTAGAGTCTTTCGCTATATGCCCCTTCACAGTGGTAATAGTACCTCCTTTCAGCGTTATTTGCTGACCAGAGCTTAGTGCTATGCCATTGATAGAGTCGATAACAACATTGAGCGTAGGCAAATTAAGCGATAAAGCAGGGTCGCCCAAAAGGGAATACTGCAGTTTATTGCGTGTCTTATCCTTCTCACTATTTATCATATCAATCTTTGCCAAACGCTGTGCCTCGCCCACTGTGGTTGGTTTATCATTTTTAAAGCTCAGCACGTGCTTCATAAAAGCGGTGTTTATGTGCTTATTGTAACTTGCATATACAGTTCTAGTTGTTCCCCAAAATGCCCATGCACCACCTTTTTTATTTAATACTGCTTCTTCTCCAATGGTTGGAATGATGCCATCGAAAGGCATAATGTCGCAACTTGCAGTTATCCAAAGCGGCAGATTAGCGTTGGTAAAGTTTTGAAAATCGGTTATGCGTAGAACAGCTTCGTGGGATATTTGTATTTCAGAACCGTGCCCAGCATAGTCCATAACGAGTGCGCCTTGAGCCTGTTGTTGCTTTATGATAGAGCTAACTTCAGGATATGAAAAGCCAGTAGAGTTACCAATACGGTTATAAGCGTCCCACATTACTTTTTTAACCATATAGTTCGGGTAGGCTCTCATAATGGTTTCTGCAGTTTCATTAACGTCGTTCATGTGGAGATTGTCGTTTCCATCGTCGCCCATAAACATGATAACATTCTGCCAATCACCCGCGTTCTTGTTGCTAGCGTAGTTGATTGTCTTGTCAACCATGGTCTGTGCGTCTGCAATAGTGGTAACAGGGAAGCGTCCAACCCCAATATCTTCCTTGTCACTGCTAGTTAAGTTCACGCCTTCTCCCTCGTCCATGAGTGTGTACCAGCCGTCGTTGACGTAGCAATCGGTTAAACTAAAGGAGTTATCGCTTTCGTATGCGAGTAGATAATCGTTTACATCAAACTTCTTACATTCAGGAGTTATCATTCGATTATCCCATACACAGTCGCCAAAAAGTAGGAGCGAACTTGGTATTTCCGCTTCTGTTGTAGCACGGTCGTATAGCATTTTCATATAACGACGATAGGCCATAGCGTCTGGAGTGCCGCTTGAGAACTCGTTAAATATCTCGTCTGCAGGTACAATACGTACCTTCATGCCATCACGTTTCTCGTGTAAAGTTGCTAAACGCTGTGCTTGCACCAATAGTTTTTGACTGGTTGGAATGATAATAACAAGGTCTACTGGAGTGTGACTGTGCAAGTCTTGATTGGTAATATTGTACACATATTCTGGCACAGGGAATGTTCCTTCTGCCAAATTAGGTGCAGCACGTGGAGTATCGTAGGTCATTGACACGTAGTCAAGGCGTGCAGGACCTCCTGAAAGTGTAGTTATTTTGATAGAATCTACAGGGTTCAGATTAGTCAGTTGGTATCTTCTTTCAGCTTCTGCACCATAATCGAACTCGCCAGTAGATAGTCTTAGCTCGTCTTTTTTCTCACCATTTACTTCTACTTGTACTGTTGTACTCCCCTTGCCAGCCGTGACGCTGATGGCAAGTGTACCATTAGTAGCCTTCGCCACATTCGTTAGAGTGTATGTATGCGACTTCCCTACAGGGATAGGAGTGTTCTCAAAGAACCGTCGTCCACCTGGAAACCAACTAAAGTTGTCTATTTCGTGCAGACTGTGATAGTCGTCTGCGAGAGGATAAACCGATGCGAGAAAGGCGTCAGCATCTACCGTTAAAGGTGCTTCGGCGCTTTCTGTAATGAAGTAATAGCCATAGTCGGAATAATGATTGCGGGTGCGTATAACTTCGGTATTGCTTTCCCAGCTTAGTGGTCCGCGTCCATAGAAGAGGCGTTTGCCACCAATATAGCAGCTTGGAACTTCTTTTAAATCATCTAATTTCTTCAATTTCTCTACCGATAACTTTTCGTTTTGTAAGTTACCACCATATCCATAAATGCGCACTTTGCTTAAATCGGAGAAACCAGCACGGCGCACCACATCGGCAGTAAGATTGTAAATGCCATTGGCAGGTACGCGAATTTTTGCCCATTTTCCTGTTGATAACACTGAATGAGCCGCATAAATCTGTGAATTTGAAGTCGCTGCAGCATGGTTAGCACGCATCTGGCGTGCATTACGAGGCTTTGAAGTGAGTGCAACCATGAAGCTAACCATGAATTGTTTCTTGCCGTTTCGCTCTACAATAGGGACAAGTGAGAATTCAAGAATACCTTTTTTGCGTGACACTACAATTTGCTGTTCGATCTTAGGTAAGGTAGGTAATGGAGCACCCGACAGTGTATTATAGCGTGCAATATCCGCTGCGTTCATGTCAAGGAACTCAGGATATCGTATTTCTAACTGATAAATAGAATCCGAATAGTTTTCTCCGATGGGGATAGCATAGGCGAAATGCGGAATCACAGAGTCTATTGTAACATCTTCAACGGTAAGATTGAAGAAGCGTTGCTTTTGTGCTTGCGATGAAACAGCAAGCAAAAGAAGAAGAAAACTTAAAATTCTACGTTTCATAGGTGTCTTCGTTTGAAGTTGGAGAGAGCTCTCCAACACGTTATTTGCAATTAAAGTCGAGGACTTTTCGGTCTTCAACGTAACCTTCTAAATGGTCATTTATAGCCACAGAGGCACACCCTGTGGGACAACCGGTATAGAGGATGTCGCCCGTTTTCAGGGTAAAGTACTGGCTAATGTAGCTGATTATCTCGTCAACCTTATGTAGCATGTCGCTCGTACAGCCTTCTTGAACAGTCTTGCTATTGATGTCGAGGTGGAAATGGATACGCTGAATGTCTAAGAATTTATCTTTATCAATCCAGCTTCCTAATACTGCTGCACCATCGAAGCTTTTGGAAAGTTCCCAAGGAAGACCCTGTTCTTTCAGCTTTTTCTGCAATTCGCGGGCAGTAAAGTCTATTCCTACCGTAACAGCATCATAGTAACGATGAGCAAATCGTTCTGGTATGGTCTTACCTAACCGACAGATACGCACCACCAATTCGGTTTCATATTCTATTCTTCCTAAGTCATCGGGAATGAAAAATGGTTTGTTGTCCTTCAGTAACGACGAATCAGCTTTCAAGAATATCACCGGTTGTTCTGTCTTATTTAACGTTCCATGTAGCGATTTATTGTGCTCGTAATAGTTCATTCCTATTGCAAATATCTTCATTTCTTATTTGTTTGCGATTTTCTTATCCTTTATATTGATAAATAGATAACAAATTGCTGATGTGCAATTGCTATTTATTTAATCTGCAAACTTACATAAAAAAAATCGTAATCGAACGTTGATAAGATAAAAAATACATACTCTTTTGAATCCTTTATTTCATATTTTCACACTTTAAATAACTCTTGCGAGTGAGAGAGAGAGAAGTTATTTTTCTATGTCTGTAATGTGGGAATTTATGTATAAGTAACTGATATTAAAAGTTTCATAATACTTGTTCTTTTTGTAAAGATAGTACATGTGGTAAAGTCGCAAATATACTATTACATTGCAAAAGCGCCTGTTTTGCAATGCAATATAGGCACTTTTATCGTGCAATATAGGCTCTTTTACAATGTAAAACAATAGGTATTGTAATTCATTGATACACTGCTGGTTCCAAGAAATTGGATGTAGTATAAAATATTTACAACTTTATTTTTATCCATTGACTTGCAGTTTGAGGGTTAAGAATTGTGGAAAGGTAAAAAATAAGTATCCGAATACTTAATACACAATGATAATAAGATGTTTCTTATTATCTTGAAATTAGTTTCAAAGAAAAATCTTTGAGGGTAGAAAAGAATAGATTGATGGAAATGAAAAAAGGAATCGCAAGGGTAAAAACCGCTTGGATTCCTTTTCTATATGTTTATAGAAGCTTTTACTTCTATGTATTTTGCTTATTCTGCTGAGAGTGTAAAGCGTTTGTAAGCAACCACTGCAAGATCCTTATCTTGGCTCTTCAACCAGTCTGCAACATTTACTTTGTCGCCTTCTGTGAACTGGAACTCTTGGTCAACAAGGCAGTTATCCTTGAAGAACTTGTTGAGACGACCCTTAGCAATGTTCTCAATCATGCTTTCATTCAAGTTAGCAGCCTTTTCAGCAGCTACAGTCTTCTTAATCTCAATAGCCTTGTCTGCATCCTCACGTGTAAGCCATCCCTTGTTGATATTAGACTCAATGTGGTCGTCACTGTCAACTAAGTTTGCGTTGATACCAGCCTTCTTGATTGCTGCAACAACAGCCTTTTCAACTTGCTCTTCCTTAGTTTTCTGGATAGCAACCTTATATTCTTCGTCCTTAACTTCTTGTGGAACTGAAGCTTCGTCCAAAGCTACCGGTTTCATAGCAGCTACCTGCATAGCTACTTTGTGACCTGCATCTTCGTTATTCTTATTGAGTTGAACGATGGTAGCGAGAGTATGCTTACCCATATGGTCATAAACATAGAGGTTTTCGCCCTCAATGAAGTTATAACCATCAAGTTCCATCTTCTCACCTGTGATACCAGAACGCTGTTGAACAGTAGTAGCAGCATCGTCACCGTTAGCCAACTTCAAAGCTTTAACTTCATCAAGTGTCTTAACTCTTGCAGCAACTGCAGCGTCAAGAATTTCTTGTACCATAGCGATAAAGTCCTTACCGTTAGCAACGAAGTCTGTTTCGCACTTAACAGCTACCATGGCAGCAAAGCCATCAACAGCCTTTACAAGTACACAACCATTTGAAGTTTCACGGTCTGAACGCTTAGCTGCAATAGCCAAACCACGTTCACGAAGAATTTCTTTTGCCTTATCGAAGTCGCCTTCAGACTCGTTGAGTGCATTCTTCACGTCAGCAAGACCTGCGCCAGTCATAGCACGCAGCTTCTTTATATCTTCAATTGATACAGCCATTTTCTATTTTTCTTTTATATTATGGTTAAAAAAATATAGACGTTGAGGAGCGTTAATGGATTATTAATAAATCCATAAGCGTTCACCAACGCCTATTTTATAATGTCTAATAATTATTCTGCAGCTGGTGCTTCTTCCTCGTTAGCAGCTGCTTCTTGAGCAGCAGCCTTGCGTGCAGCACGCTTTGGTTTTGCTTCAGCTGCTTCTTCAGCTTGCTCTGCAGCGGCTTTCTCATCAGCTTTTTCAGCCTTACGCTCTTCAAGACCTTCTGCAATAGCAGCGCAGCAAGCACCAAGAATAACGTTTACAGAGTCTTTCGCATCGTCGTTAGCTGGAATAACGTAATCGATATTCTTAGGATCAGAGTTTGTATCAACGATACCAAACACTGGGATTCCCAAACGATTAGCTTCCTTAACAGCAATGTGCTCTTTCATTACGTCAATAACAAAGAGCGCTGAAGGCAAACGAGTAAGGTCTGCAATAGAACCTAGGTTCTTCTCAAGCTTTGCACGTTGACGTGAAATCTGAAGGATTTCGCGCTTTGAGAGGTTAGAGAATGTACCATCATTCATCAATCTATCGATGTTCGTCATTTTCTTAATTGCCTTACGAATAGTAGGGAAGTTGGTAAGCATACCACCTGCCCAACGCTCGTTAACGTATGGCATATTAACCGATGCTGCCTTTTCAGCAACAACGTCCTTAGACTGTTTTTTAGTAGCAACGAACAAAATCTTCTTTCCGCTCTTAGCGATTCCCTTGAGAGCTTCAGCAGCTTCGTCAATCTTAACAACGGTTTTGTGAAGGTCGATGATGTGGATGCCATTACGTTCCATATAGATATATGGTTTCATAGCTGGGTTCCACTTACGATGGAGGTGTCCGAAATGACAACCAGCCTGCAATAATTGGTCAAAATTTGTTCTTGACATTGTCTTCTTTTCTTTTTGTTTTGTTTACTTTCTTTTTAATTCTTTCTTGGCGAATGAGCTTCGCCTGGCTCGTTAGAATCAATCAATGAGTAGTTCCCGATTTTGAAATCTCACTGATTTAGATACTAAACTCAAGCGCATTTCAATACTGTTGAAAACGCAAAGCAAATCTCTTGGCTACGTTCCACAGTATATATAATAATGTGTTTAACGCTTGCTGAACTGGAAGTGAGCACGTGCTTTTGGCTGTCCTGGCTTCTTACGCTCAACCGCACGGCTATCGCGTGTCAGGAATCCATGGTCCTTCAAGTTCTTCTTATCTTCTGGGTTAATCTCTACAAGTGCGCGTGCAATTGCAAGACGGAGCGCTTGGCTCTGACCTGTAAAGCCACCACCATTGAGGTTTACCTTAATATCGTACTGACCTTCTACACCGAGCAGCTGCAATGGTTGTTTAACAACGTACTGCAAAATTGCTGATGGGAAGAAATCATTAATATCTTTTTTGTTGATTGTAATCTTGCCTGTACCTTCTGTAAGGTATATACGAGCAACGGCGCTCTTGCGGCGTCCAATTGTGTTTATTACTTCCATATCTTTCGCCTTTATTATTTATACTGGTTAATGTCTATTGACTTTGGCTTCTGTGCCTCGAGTCCGTTCAACTCTGTACCTTCAAATACATAAAGGTTATTAAGCAAATGACGACCGAGGATTCCCTTTGGTAACATACCTTTTACTGCGTGGCGCACCATTTTCTCTACACCATTCTTCTTTGTGCGAAGTTGTGCTGGGGTGTTGAAACGTTGTCCACCTGGGTAACCAGTATAGTGGGTGTAAACCTTATCGGTTTCTTTCTTGCCTGTAAATCTAACCTTATCGGCATTGATAATGATTACATTGTCTCCACAATCAACGTGTGGAGTAAAAGTTGGCTTGTACTTTCCGCGAAGCAACTTAGCGACTTTAGAGCAGAAACGACCAACAACCTGGTCTGTAGCATCTACTACTACCCACTCTTTCTTAGCTGTTTCCTTGTTTACGGAAATAGTCTTATAACTTAAAGTGTTCATTTTTAATTTTAAAATTTTACTACTAAAAAACGTTTTTAATTCTTGCTCGTTGGATTCACTAACCATGCAGCCCGGCCAAAAGCGGCACTATTAACACACAACGTGCTGAGAGCTCTAAGTTCACCCTCGAAATAATCGGTCTGCAAAATTACTCATTTTTTATCAGCTACGAAATGTGTAGCCGCATGAAAGTATTTGTATTAAATATTATTAACATAGTTTAGGTGTTGTAAAACCTTTATCTTTGCATCAGCTTATTATTTCTTTGAACAATAAAGTGCAGTCAGATTAGAAGTGATAAGCAATGCCTAGTTTCACTTCAAAGGTTTCTGCATGAACCTTTTTATGGTAATAGTATCGCGTGTTCCTTATATAATAAGAACTGGAAATCATGGCGCTCATGCGTTTATTGAGGTCGAATTCCCATATTGGTTTCAGCACAAATAAGTCGGAATTGCCCTTATCTCCTTGTGCATTCAAATATAAAGGGTCGATGGTTCCAAGTTTATCCTCGTCGTATCCCTTCCATGTATAGAGGTGATAGAAGTCAGCATGCATGATGAAACGTCCTAATTTGCGGAACTCCATAAAGGTTTTTGTCTTCACAGAGAATCCCGAGCCCATGTTGTAATCGCGGTCTATCACATTATAATAAT
The DNA here is from genome assembly GCF_015262605.1 of Prevotella aurantiaca. NCBI lineage: Bacteria > Pseudomonadati > Bacteroidota > Bacteroidia > Bacteroidales > Prevotellaceae > Prevotella > Prevotella aurantiaca. Next base: position 29,899 of record NZ_JABZSJ010000011.1, read on the forward strand.
CGCTTTTTGTACCTCCAAGTAATATTCCCGATAGAAAAACGCGTTGTTCCAACTTCGCTAAACCACCCATGTTGAGGAACGAAATTAGCACACCCGGTCCAAGACTGGCAGCTTCCGAGATGCGATAAGGAGTTTGATTGCTACCTTCTTTTACAGGTTTTGAATTGTAATAGTTAAAGTGTTGGAAGATACCAACCTGTGCTTTAAAGTTCTTTCCTGTGAAAACGGGTGCAGCCCACAAACGTCCCAGCATGTGAATAGCGTTTATAGAAGATTGTTCTCCAACTACTCCTATTGTTGTTTCCAGCGAAAAAAAGTCGTAAGGCTTGCTGGTTTCTTCGTTCAAAGGGTCGCCATATTCCAAGAAGAAGTTTAGAAACATATTGTGGTCGCCACGAAACATGGCACCGTTATCAGCTAAATAGCGAGCTCCAAGCGAGATAGAGAAATCTATTGGCAGTGCTTCGTAATCGTGATATTTGTAGTATTGATTCTTCACACGCCATGCTTTGCCCGTTAAAATTCGGTCTAATCCGTTCATAGGGTCAATGATTGTAGCACCAAACTCTCTTAGGAAGCGACGGAACCCTCTGCTTCTATCGTTCAGTAACAGGCGTGATATGCGGTGCGTAATTTCGCCAAAGCATATTCCTCCCATCGTTGTTGCCATGACATCGTTAATAGCTGGTGGCTCTGTTTCGCCCATAAACTCCCACATTAGCGAGCCTCCCAAAGCGTAAGGCGCTGATTGCCAGAACGACAGATTGTGGGAACGTGCTGAATTAAAATACAAATTACCATGATAAGGGTGGGCAAACAAGTTGGTAGAAAACTTATCGTTATCCCATACAAAGCCTTCTTTAAAGTTGTCAACAATATGCCTAAAGTAAACTTTAGCAAAGTCACGTTTCAGTACAAACCTATCAAAGCTATGCACAAGAGCGTTGATTCCCGTTGCTTGAACTGCCGCTAACCATGGTCGTTTTTTTTGTTCATTAGGGTCGTTGTTGGCATATTGGAGGTTATGAATGTGCAAAGCCGAGTCGTTTTCCATTAATGTTTTGTATCGTTTTGCTATGCTTTGTTCGGTAGAACCCATTGTCCCGCCATACGAATGCGTACTCTCTGGTTTAAACCGCATAACCAATCCTGCCTCCAAAAGTACCTTATTTCTATAAAGTTTGTGTCCTCCGTAGTAATGTGTAGTACCAACTCCAGTTGAAACGAATGCGCCTAATTGATTGTTTATACGATAGTCTAAGTTGATACGACCCTGTAAAGAGTAGAGTCGTTTAGGCTTATTGGAAGACTCTTTCTCGAAGGTTTCTATGTGCGAAAAGCCTAAATCACCGCTCAACATCCACTTGGACGATAGTGTTTTATAGCGACCTATTCGGTAAGTCAGTGCACCTGAAAAGTCGTTATCGAAGCCCATGTAGTGTGTTCCTAAGGAAAGTAGCGAGTAAGTGTTTCGGTTTCTGAAGCGTAAAGCCATATTTATGGTGGCTACATTGCTCCAGTAAGCCAATACATCTATCTTTGTTTGCGGTCCAATGTTCACCAATCCAATCTTGTTTGTCAATGTGTCGCGACTATAATTGATAATACCAATCTGCAAACCCTTAGGTTGTTGTAATGCAATATTGAGCAATCCAATCTGTAAACCAGTTAGTGTGTCAGCGTAATTGTAGGTTCCCAACTGCAAACCGCGCATTGTTTCCGATGCAATATTGGCCAATCCGCCTATCTGTACACCCTTTTTCACTCCCATAGCAATATTCGTAAAAGGGCTGAATTGCAGTCCTCGGAAGGACGATTCGGTAATATTGGCAAATCCAGACAGCTGAACTCCGTCTATATAACGCGCTACATTGGAGATGCCTGCCACTTGCCAGCCACGCATTTTTCCTCCAAATACATTCATTCCTAACGATGTTTGCACACCTTTAAGGCGTCCGCCACCAGCTGTAAATAGTCCTGCAATGCCCACACCCTTCATCTCTTGTTCGGTGATACTGCTTATTCCGCCTATCTGAAGACCATGTAGCGTATCCACAGCAGAGAATATGCCGACGTTTACACTACGCCAACGCGACGAGTCAGCTGCATTATGACCTACGCCTAAAGCCCAGTTGAAAAAGTTTCGCTTACGCATTTGCGTATCGGTTTGCGCATATAGAGTAGCTGATGTTACCATTAACAAGATAACAACTGCCCACGTTCTTCTATTAATTTTGATAAAACGGGTCGATTCTTTTGGCTTCATAAACAACGAAAGGATACTATTATCGTGAATAAATAAGAAAACTTCTAGTTAGGAACTCCGTGCAAAGATAATGAAACAAAACTAAAAAACCAAAACAAACGTATAACTTTGTTTAATAAAAAATAGTTATTTGGTAGAATTTGAATTTTAGCGATACACATTATTATATATAGGGTAAGAAAGTAAAAACAATGTAAAGATTTCGGATAATAAGTCTTATGGTGTAACGCTTTTATTATCAATGCATTACAATAGAGGCTGTTTTGCATTGCAAAAGTGCCTATTTTACCGAGCAAAACAGGCGCTTTTGTTTCGCAATATAGGCACTATTGCAAAACGAAACAATTATTATCGTTTTCCATTGTAATTTTCTTTACAAAACGAAATAGAGAAAATTACTCTTTATTTTAGCTTTTCTATAAAGCTATTCAGAATGATAAGATAGACTCAAATTGTAATGAACGTTCTTTATGCAACATAGTCTGTATTCTCAATGCAATAATTTTGCGCTAAGAATACAGACTATGTTGTTTAGCAAATCTGTACAGGCGATGCCGCCTATATTATATTATGAAAAGGTTATACATTCTGTTTGTCCTTGATAATCGTTACCGATAGTGCGCCAGCAAATAGGGCAACACCTGCTACAATCAGCATATTGCTTTGCACAGAACCTACAAGGTGCAGAACAACACCGCCAAGCGCAGCTGCAATAATCTGCGGTATACAGATGGTTCCGTTGAACAAACCGAGGTAAGCACCCATGTGTCCGTAACCTTCAAGAGCATTGGTAACGAAAGTGAAAGGCATGGCAAGAATAGCAGACCAAGCACAACCGATGAGTACGAAAGGTACGAACATAACGTATTGGTCGTGAATGAAAGGAGCCATAACAAAACCAATACCACCCAAGATGAGCGAAAGCGCATAAGCAAACTTTCGATTTTTAAAGGTTGGCAATGCCATAGCCCAAAGCACCGAGCCTATAGCTTGAACGGCAAAGAGAATACCTACCCAGTCGCCAGCCTTTTGGTAGTTTTCCGTTGCAGTGGCATTGATGGCGTTCATGTCCACACCAAAGCAGTTCGGAGCAATGGTTCCATTAGTGTAAGTCCACATATACATGAAGGCAAACCAAGAGAAGAATTGAACCAAACCTACCTTCCAGAATGTTGAAGGTGCATTTTTAAGAAGTTGTATCCAATTCGATTTCGTTTCATTTGCAGCCTCATTAAGGTTATGATACGCTGCATATTCCTTCGGAGGCATCTCCTTTACCTTCATCGCAGTGTATAGAACGCACAACATAAGAATTGCAGCACCTATGTAGAACGAGTAAATTACCGAGTCAGGGATTATACCTTTCGGTGCTATTCCCGAAACACCTATAGCCGCAAAGATAAAAGGAAACGCATAGCCAACGAGCGAACCAGCGTTGCTAAGGAAGCTTTGGATAGAGTAGGCCAAGCCCTTTTGCTTTTCGTTTACCTCGTCGCCAACAAGCATTTTAAAAGGTTGCATCGCCATGTTGATGCTTGTATCAAGAAACATCAAGGCGATTAAGCCGAACATCATAGCCGTAGAAACAGCCATACCGAACGAACCAGAGTTGGGCAAAAGACACATAACGATGGTGGCAACAAATGCGCCCACAAACAAATAAGGTATGCGGCGTCCAAAGCGAGTCCATGTCTTGTCAGACAAAGTTCCTACAATCGGTTGCACAAGGATACCCATCAGTGGTGGTAAAATCCAAAAATAACTTAGGTTATGTGGGTCTGCTCCTAATGTAGCGAATATACGTGAGATGTTCGCACTTTGTAAAGCGTAAGCTATTTGCACGCCGAAGAAACCAAAACTAAGGTTCCAAAGCTGCCAAAAACTTTTGTTGGGGCGAGTCTTTAATTCTGTATCCATAGTTGAAAGTGTGTAAGTTGCAGTTTATTTATTTGTTTTTGATTTGTTATATGCTGTTATTTTGTTGTACCTCTGACAATAAGTCGTGTTCTCACAATGCGCTTTTCGATAGAGTTGATAGGCAGTGCTCCTTCCACTTTGTCTATCAATATGCTTGCAGCCTCTTCTCCAACACGTGTTCCGCGTTGCTCAACTGTTGTCAGCATAGGGTCACACGACATTGCGTGAACGCCATTGGTAAAACCGCAGATAGAAATATCTGCGGGAATTCGCAAGCCCATTCGTTTGCACGAATAGAGAACACCGAGAGCCGTTTCATCGTTTACGGCAAAGAAAGCGTCAGGCGGATTCTGAATGTTCATGAGATCGGGGGTGATTGATTCCGCATCGCTACGGTTGTCACACATACGAATAAGCTGTTCGTCGGGCTGTATTCCGTGTTTCAGCAAAGCGTCTTGATAACCATTAAAACGATTCTTCCCGATTTCCAAATTTAAGGACATTCCGTAGTAAGCGATACGTTTGCAGCCAGTGTTTATGAGATAGTTAACTGCTGCAAACGCTCCCATATAATCGTCAATAACCACACGACTGGCATTAACACCAATGCTTACGCGATCGTAAAATACGAGCGGAACGTGTTGTTCTACAAGGAATTTAAAGTGATCGAACTTTGTTGTGTTCTTTGCTTGCGATACAATTACACCACAAACCTTGTTCTCGTAGAACGATCTGCATATCTCTACTTCGCGTTCATAGCGCTCGTCGCTTTGTGCAACCATTAGCTGATAGCCACGAGCAGAGGCCTCTTCTTCGATACCTGCTAATATAGATGAAAAGTAATAGTGCGTAAACTGTGGCACAATTACTCCTATAATTTTTAATGGTTGCACTTTACTTTTGCGCAACGCTTCGGCTATTAGGTTTGGAGTAAAGTTATGTTCACGGGCATAACGCTTTATTTCTTCTCGCTTTTCAGCAGAAATACGTGGACTATCCTTTAATGCACGTGAAACAGTTGCAACGGAAACACCAAGCTCCCGCGCAATATCTTTCATCGTTACAGTTCCACTTTTCATCATATTCAGGTGAGATTTGTTTCTGATTTTACTATTTCTATGGCAAAAATACATATTTTTACATTAATGTTTGACACAAGTCAAGATTTTATTTTCATATTGATGATGCAATCGTTTGCACGTTTTAATTTATGTTTTTAACGACCAAAAAGTGCTAATATAAAATTATCGGCCTATCTTTGCAACAATAAACCCTATATTTTAAAGGTAAAAAGAAAGCCATATTGGCCTATTACAGAGATAATAATTTACTCAATATTAATACTTTAACAATAAAACGATGACGCAGGTAAAAAGCAAAATCCCTGTCAGGATAATGACGCTAGTTTTGGGTCTATTCCTGTCTATCAGTGCGTTTGCACAATCAACAATCAAAGGTATCGTACAAGATGCTTCTGGCGAACCTATTATTAGTGCAACAGTTCTTATTACAGGAACTTCAAATGGTGCGCAGACTGACCTTGATGGCAACTTTGAGCTCAATGTTGCACCAGGTACTCAACTAACTATTTCTTACATCGGTTACATTAAGCAGCAAGTTGCTGCGAAGGATGGAATGGTGGTTGTTCTTCAGCCAAATGCTGCACAACAAATGCAAGAAGTTGTAGTGATCGGTTATGGTGCTGTGAAAAAGAGCGATCTTACAGGATCAGTTCTCGCAATGAAACCGGACACAAAAAACAAGGGTCTTGTGGTTAACGCACAGGACATGATGCAAGGTAAGATGGCTGGTGTGAACGTAACAAGCGATGGCGGTACTCCTGGTGGTGGCGCACAGATTCGTATTCGTGGTGGTTCTTCTTTGAATGCATCTAACAATCCGCTTATCGTTATTGATGGTGTTGCAATGGATAATACTGGTATAAAGGGTATGGCAAACCCTCTTTCTATGGTGAATCCACAGGATATTGAAAGCTTCAACGTTTTGAAAGATGCTTCTGCAACAGCTATCTATGGTTCTCGTGGTTCTAATGGCGTTATCATTATCACAACAAAGAGAGGTCGTGCAAACCAACCTATCGCTGTTTCGTATGGTGGTAGTGTAACTGCTAGCATTAAGAAAAAGACAATTGATGTTATGAATGGCGACCAATATCGTAAATTCATTACCGAAATGTTTGGTGCAGGTAGCAAGCAAGTGGCTGCACTTGGCACCGCTAATACAGATTGGCAAAACGAGATTTATCGTACAGCATGGGCTCAAGACCATAATATTACCATAACTGGTTCAGTTGGTAATAGTGCTAATTCATTGCCTTTCCGTATATCTGCAGGTTATACAAATAACCAAGGTATCTTGAAAACATCTAACTTTGAGCGTTATACTGCTTCTGTTAACTTAAATCCATCATTATTGGATAACCACTTAACCATGAACTTTAACGTGAAAGGTATGTTTGCAAAGAATCGCTTTGCTGATGGTGCTGCTATTGGTGCTGCTGTATCTTTCGACCCTTCTCAAAGTGTTTACGACTATACATCAGCTGATGCTGCTAACTTTGGTAACTATTTCGAATGGCGTGGTGCTGGTCTTGCTACAAACGAAGACCCAACATGGCCAACTACTTTGAACACTCAGGCAACAAAGAACCCTATGGCTATATTGAATTTGAAGAACGACCGCTCTCGCAGCCGCGACGTAATAGCAAATGCAGAGTTCGACTATAAGGTTCACGGATTTGAAGACTTGCGCTTGCACGTTACTGCTGGTGCCGACATTGCACAAGGACAGCAGGATACAGACATCGCACCAACTTCTCCATTGGCTTCTTACTATGGTTACAATGGTTGGAGCAAACAGTTGAAGCGCAACCTCACTTTCAACGCATACGCACAGTACTATCACGACTTTAAGGACGCTGCGAAGAACCACTTCGACATTATGGCGGGTTACGAGTGGCAACATTTCTGGAAAAAAGACAAGAGTCGCGCTAAACAATACTATCCTTCTACCAACTCAAAGGCTGGCCAAATCTACTACGATAGTGGTAAAGACTACAACAAAGACGGTATTTTGGAAGATTATGTATATTCTACTGAGAATTTCCTCGTATCATTCTTCGGTCGTGCTAACTGGAGTTTGATGGATCGTTACTATGTTACAGCAACCTTCCGTGCCGATGGTGCATCACGTTTCCAAAACCATTGGGCTAATTTCCCTTCATTCGCATTTGCTTGGAAAGTTAAGGACGAAAACAAATTCCGCGACATTAAGTGGTTGAGCGACTTGAAACTCCGCTTAGGTTGGGGTATGACGGGTCAGCAGGAAGGTATTGGCGACTACAACTACTTCGATATATATCAAACAGGTAGCGGTACAAATAACGAATATCCAGTAACAGACGATGGAACTGTTGTTCGCCCACAAGCTGTAAACAAGGCTTTAACTTGGGAAACAACTACAACTTACAACGTCGGTCTCGACTGGGGTATATTCAACCAACGCCTCACTGGTAGCATTGATTGGTACTACCGTAAGACCACAGACCTCTTGAATAACAGTGTTACAGTTTCTGCTGGTTCCAACTTCCGCAACCAAGTTCCTTCTAACATCGGTTCGTTAAAGAACACTGGTGTTGAAGCAGCTTTGCGTTGGAGAGCTATCGAATCAAAAGATTGGTATTGGACTATCGATTATAACTTCACATACAACAAGAACGAAATTACCGACCTTACAGGTGGTAAGGACCCTAACTTAGTTGTTGCAACGGGTGGTATTTCAGCAGGTACTGGCGGTAATGTACAAGCACACGCAGTAGGACACCCTGCCTCTTCATTCTACGTTTATCAACAGATTTACGACAAAGATGGTAAGGCTATTGAGGGTGCAGTTGTAGATAGAAATGCTGATGGTCAAATTACTGAAGCTGATAAATATTTCTATAAGAGCCCAATGGCTCCTGTAACAATGGGCCTTTCTTCTCGTTTAGAGTATAAGAGATGGGACTTTGGTTTCTCTCTTCGTGCTAACATAGGCAATTATGTGTTCAATGACTTAATGGCTGGACGAGCTAATGTTTCTCCTGCTGTTGTATGGGCACCAACTGAATTCTTGTCAAACCGACCAATCGCATCAGTTAAAGACAATTGGCAGACAAGTCATACTACAGCTATTCTTTCAGACCGTTGGGTACAAAATGCCTCATTCTTGAAGCTTGACAACATTACATTGGGTTATAGCTTTGCCGACCTCTTCAAGACTGGTGGCTGGCATGGTTTGAGCGGACGTGTTTATGGTACTGCTTCCAACCTGCTTACACTTACAAAATATAAAGGTATAGACCCTGAAGTATTTGGCGGTATTGACAATAACCTTTATCCTCGCCCAATGTCATTCATTGTAGGTCTTAACTTAAATTTCTAATTCTATTTAAAAAACAATAACAATGATACAATATATTAAGAAAATAGCTCCTGTAGCAGCTTTGTTGCTTTCCTTGAGCATTACTTCTTGTGTAAAGGATTTGGATGTAAAACCAATTGACCCAAACCTCCAAACGGAGATAAATCCAAATCATTTGTTTAATAAGTGCTATGCAAACTTTGCTTTAGCAGGAAACAGCGGTCCTGATGGTGATTGCGACATCGATGGTCTTGACGGAGGTACAACAGGTTTTATCAGACAGTTGTTCAACTCTAATGAACTTACTACCGATGAGGCAATCTGTTGTTGGACACAAGACGAAGGTATTCCAGAGTTTAACTTCAATGCTTATGGTAGCTCTCATCCAATGCTTAAAGGATTCTATTATCGCCTTTACTTTGGAGTTACTATTTGCAATCAATATATTAGTAACTTTGGTGATTTGGATAAGCAAAAGACCGCAGAAGTACGTTTTATCCGTGCACTCGACTACTATTTCTTGATGGATGCGTTCGGCAATATTCCTTTCACAGAAGTAGTTTCTGCTAAAGCCGCACCGCAATACTCACGCAAGCAGATGTATGATTATATTGAAAAGGAACTCTTGGCTATCGAGAATGACTTGATGGAACCTCGAGCAAAGAAATCTACTGATGCAAACTATGGTCGTGTAGACAAGGCTGCTGTATGGATGTTGCTTTCTCGCCTCTACTTAAATGCTGAAGTTTATACTGGTACAGCTCAATGGCAGAAGGCTGCAGACTATGCTAAGAAGGTTATCAATTCACCATATCAATTATATACAGGTGCAACAGTAAACGGCTGGACTGCTTATCAACAACTCTTTATGGGTGATAATGGCGAAAACGGTGCATCTGTTGAAGCTATCTTCCCTATCCTTCAGGACGGTAAGCGCACTGCTGCTTATGGTGGTACAGTATTCTTGATTAACGCTTGCTACGACAAGGCTGCAACAGTAAACATCAATGGTTCAGCTGGTGGCAACCTTTACGATAATGCAAACTGGGCGGGTGTTCGTGCTCGTAAGGACCTTATCGACAAGTTCTTCCCCAACAACAATGCCCCTTCAGTTACTGGAGCAGTTATGCCTACAGAAGCTGGCGATGATCGTGCATTGTTCGATGGTGTAGACAGAACTATCACACAAGAGAATTCAAAAGACCTTTCAGTATTTACTAAGGGCTTCGCAGTAGTGAAATACAACAACTTCTACTCAACAGGCGCAACTGCAAAAGACCTCCGTTATGCTGATACCGACTTCTTCTTGTTCCGTGTAGCAGAGGCTTATCTTACCTATGCAGAGGCTACGGCTCGCTTAAATGGTGGCCAAACTACAACAGAAGGTACTGATCTTATCAATCAACTTCATATTCGTGCTCATGCAACAGCAAGAACTTCTGGCGCTTATACACTTAATGATATTCTGAATGAATGGTGTAAAGAGTTCTACTTTGAAGGCCGTCGCCGTGTAGACTTAGTTCGTTTTAACAAGTTTGGTGGTAATGTAAACTACAACTGGGCTTGGAAAGGTGGTGAACTTAACGGACGTAACTTTGCTACAACACGCAATGTCTTTGCAATTCCAAATAGCGATATCATCGTAAACAAGAACTTGATACAGAATTCTGGTTATTAATTCAATATAAGTTGAGGAGGAAACTCCTCAGCTTTTACAACACAAAAGATAAGAATAGTATGACAAATATATTAAAGTCTGCGTTGCTGTTACTCTGCTCTGTTTGCTTCTTTACAGCATGCAGCGACGACAATGACGAAAACCCAGTGATAAAGACGCCAACAACTTTCCACTTAAATACGCCCGCACTTGCGGCAAGTGGTGTTTACGATTTGGCAAATTCTAAATCTATCGAGCTTACTTGTTCACAGCCGGACTATGGTTATCCTGCTGTAACTAAGTACACTGTAGAAGTTGCAACCAGCGCTGATATGTCAGATGCAAAGAGTATGGCAACAACTTTCACTACTGCTAAGATGGAAATAGATGCTGCTGAGTTGGCAAGTTTGCTTACTGATTTGCATGTAGCAAAGGGCTTGAGAGAAGAGCAATTCCCTATAACAGCTCCTGTTTACATTCGTTTAAAGGCTGTTCAGACAACTGCTGATGGTCATGAAATAGAAGGAACATCAATTATTTCTAATGTTATTACATTAAGTAATGTATATTTGACCTTCTCTCTTCCTCCTGTAACAACACCTGAAAAGCTTTATCTTGTTGGTAACTTCAATAAGTGGTCCTGGGATAGCGCATTGGAAATGACACCTGTACATAGTGCAACCAATATTTTCTGGCATCTTGTTTATATTGACGGACAAGGCGAAAGTGCTGGTGTTAAGTTCAATAGCAATAAAGCATGGGACGGCAATGATATTGGCTTCAGCAAGATTACAATTAATCCTGCAAGCGAAAAAGCCTCAAATATAGTTAACGCTAATGGTAATATAGGTTCATCTCAGGCTGGTTGGTACTTAATGATTGTTGAGTGCACTGTAGAAGGTCGCGACATTAAATATAACGTAACCTTCAACGAACCTAAGGTTTATCTCCAAGGATTGTGTACCGCATCGGGTGGTTGGGACCTTCTACCAGAAAACCTCTTCACTGTTCCTACAACGGCTGACGGCGAATTTGTATCTCCAGCCATTGGCAATACAGTTTCAGGTGGTCCTACAGCCGGCGACCCAGGTGTACGTATCTGCGTGAAGATACCAGGTTCAGACTGGTGGAAGTCAGAGTTTATCATCTACAACAATAAGATTTCTTATCGTGGCTCAGGTGGCGATCAAACACCGCGTGTTGCTGGTGCAGTTGGTCAGAAGATATACTTGAACTTCACAAAAGAGACCGGTGAAATAAAGTAATAACAACTTATTATCATTTTAGAAAATAGATATGAAGAAATTATCATTATATATTACACTCGCACTTGTAAGCCTCTTTTTGGGGGCTTGCAGTGGTGAGTACGAGCCATGGGGCAACCCTCAGTCATATTCAGAAGAAGGCTCAATTACTATTCCAGGTATAAAGGCAAATGCTGTTGCAACGCAAGACTTAGCCAATGCAGGAGAAAAAGTTTCTCTTTTCACCCTTACTACAGCTGAACTCCCTGATGGTTACACTTTGCAAAATGCTCGTATACAACTTTACCCTGAAGATCTTGATGGTGCAACCGCTACTACTATCAACACAACGATAGAAGGAATGGCTACTAAAACAGAGGTACAAGCAATGGTAGAGAAGTACTTTGGCAAGCGTCCAGTAGCTCGTAAGTTCAAAGCACACGTATTTCTAAATGCTGTAAAAGATGGTCAGGCAGCGCTTATTGATGCTGGTACCATTGCAGTAACGGTTATTCCAGATGCTCCATTTATTGATTCAGCTTACTATTTGATTACCGATGCTTCGTCATGGAGCAAGAACAATGCTAAAGTATTCAGCCATAGCGACGCTGATGTATATAAAGATCCTGTATTTACACTCTTTATTACAACTACAGCACCAAACACTCGTTGGAAGATTGTTACAAAAACAAACTATGATGGCGATCTTTTAGCTGAAGGAAAGACTGGTGTTCTCGGTACAACTGTAAAAGATGACACCAGCATGGAAGGTACACTTACCACAACAAACCCACAAGCTGGTATGATTAAGAATGCAGGTATGTATCGCATTACCATCAATATGTTGACCTACACATACAAGATTGAGAAGTTAAACTTCACAGAATTCCTCTACATGGCAGGCGATGCGAACTCATGGAGCCACTCTGATATTCTCCATGGACCAGCATTCGATGGTAAGTATCATGGTTATATGTACCTCACACAGAACGGCTTTAAGTTCTCAACACAACCAAACTGGAATGGTACAAACTATGGTAAGGGCTTCAGTACAGATGGTGGTGCTGACAACATTATGATGACAGAACCTAATGGTTTCTACAAGGTTGAATTAGATTTGCAAGCTCTTTCTTATAAGCTTACACCTATTACAACCATCGGTATAGTTGGTGATGCAACAGGAAGCTGGGACAATGACGTCGTAATGTCTTACGATGCAGCAACTCACAAATGGGTAGCACAGCATGTAACTCTCTCAAATGGAGAAATAAAGTTCCGCGCTAATGGTACATGGAACATCAGTTGGGGTGGTACAGACCTTACTAAGCTTACATCAAATGGTGGTGCTAACATTGCAGTTACAGCTGGAACATACACCATTAAGTTGAAACCATCTTATGATGGTAACACTGTAGCTGAACTTATTGCAGAATAAACCGACTTCAAATACTTTAAATTTATTTTTTTAAGAGGGGAGAATGCACCTGCGTCCTCCCCTTTTATTTACACAAAAGCAATGTTGCAACCGTTTGTTCCTACTATTTTGAGTAGTCAATGTCAAAGGTTGTGCAAAACAATAAAATAACTCTGAATATTTACGAAACCATAAATAACTAGGACAAACAATATCAAATTATGAATATGAAACGTACCTCAACTCTGTTTACGGCTTTGCTTCTTGCAGCAACCATGTTTGCTCAAGGCTGGAAAGCCAACTATGGCGGCGTAATGCTGCAAGGCTTTTATTGGGATTCATATCAGGATACGAAGTGGACAAACCTCGAATCGCAGGCCAAAGAACTATCTGAATATTTCGACCTCGTGTGGCTTCCACAAAGTGCGCAGGCTCGTAACACAACCTCAATGGGCTACGACGACTACTATTGGTTTACTAATTACAATAGTTCTTTCGGTACAGAAGCTGAACTGTTGAGCCTCATTGGCACTTTCAAAGCGAATGGAATCAAGACCATTGCCGATGTTGTTATCAATCACCGTGCAACTACTGCTGGCTGGTTCGACTTCCCAACTGAGACATATAATAATGTAACGTACTCCATGACATCGAAAGATGTTGTTAAAAACGATGATGGAGGTGCTGCACTAACACAAGCACAGAAGGACGGTGTACAGCTTAGCGACTTCATGGACACAGGAGAAGACTGGCCTGGAATGCGCGATCTCGATCACAATAGCACGAATGTGCAGACCATAGTAAAGGCATATTTGCAGATGTTAAAAGATAAATTCGGCTACGCGGGCTTCCGTTACGACATGGTAAAGGGCTACGCTGGCAAATTTACAGCGCTCTATAATAATGCAACGAAGCCAGAATTCTCTGTTGGTGAATACTGGGACGGTGATATAAATAAGGTGAAAGCATGGGTTGAAAGCACTAAATCGAATAATGTTCCTACGAGTGCTGTGTTCGATTTCCCTATTCGTTACACTGTTCGCAATGCTGTAAACAATGGTAATTGGGCCGCTTTAGATGGCGTTGGCTTGGCTAAGGAGGCAGAATATGCCCGCTATGCTGTTACCTTTGTAGAGAATCATGATACTGAAGACCGCGGTGGCAACAGTCATCAAGACCCTATTCGTAAAGATACATTGGCAGCGAATGCCTATATTCTTGCTATGCCAGGAACACCAACCATATTCTTGAAGCACTATCAAGCTAATAAAAATGACATCAAGAATATGATTAGCGTGCGCAAGTTGATAGGCATTAACAACGAAAGTAAGGCTGTAAAATACAGCAGTAGTTCCGATTTCTATGCCTTTACCACTACTGGAACAAATGGTAATATGCTTACTGTACTTGGTCCAGCAAAGAGTTTCTCTAACACAAACCGCTGGGTTAAGCTCACAGGAGGATACCATTGGGCTTACTATGTAGAGAAGAACAAAGCCAATTTTGTATGGGCAAGTCTTGCAAGCGGCACCTATGACGGTGAACAAAGTGTAACGCTGACGGCTGTAAGTAACGATGCGAATGCACAAATAGTGTATACAACCAATGGAAACGAGCCTACGGCAAGCAGCGCAAAGGCTACAAACGGTCAAGCATTGACTATCCCTGTAGGTACAACTGTGCTGAAAGCAGGATTACTTGTAGATGGTGTTGTAAAGAACATCATTACCCGTAACTACAACATAGTAGACTTTAAGCCTTACAATATCAAGGTGTATGTAAATGCAGACAATGCCGATGGCGCTTGGGCAAATGCCAAAATGACCAGCGCTAACCCTTCTATCAACTTCTGGATATGGGGCGGAACCCACAAAACAGCTAAGGGCTCATGGCCTGGTGATATTGTTACGACAACCGAAATGGCAGACGGCAAGAAGTGGTTTGTGAAGGAATTTGCTATTACAACCTCTACTGACGTCGTGAATTTTGTATTCAGTGTCGGTGCAGGATCGCCTCAAACAGTAAATATTGAAAACATAAAAGCAACTACTTTTATCAATATTTCAAGCGAAAAAGAGGGTGAAAAGAATAAGGTAAACGTTGTTTCTACGGGTATCGATAATGTTGTTGCAGAACGTAATGGGACTAACGACCCTTATTATTACACGCTTTCAGGACAGCGTATAGCTAAACCAGCACAACGAGGAATATATATCCACAACGGAAAGAAAGTATTAGTGAAGTAAAAGATTAACGATTTATAAAAGATGTGGCGACTCTACAACGAAAATGTAGAGTCGCTACATTGTTTTTGTTTCATAGGTTTTGAAACGAATAGGCTTTACTATAGAGCTGTTGAAATTAGGTTAAGCTGCTTAATATTACTGGTTTCTTCCAACTAAAAGGAGTTGTTTACTAATACCGCTATAAACCCTTTGAACATTATTTTATGTAGGCAAAGAAGGTTGAAGTCTTGTTAATATTTTTCAAAAGCATAAGTCTTGTGTAATAGTCTTATTATCAATGTATTGTAATACCCATTGTTTTGCGTTGTAAAAGTGCCTGTTTTACACAACAAAAGTGCCTGTTTTGCAACGCAAAACAGGCACTTTTGTAATCTCAAACCGATATTATCGTTTTTTCAAGATATTTTCTTTACAAAATAATAGTAGTATTTTGCAAGAGCTAATGCTTACTTAATAATACTATTATAGAATGGATCGAACTCAATAGTTATAACCTGTTGGTCTTTCACAGGGCGTCCGTCCTTTGCTGCAGGTGTCCATTTGGGCATGCGTTTTACCAAGCGTGCCGCCTCATTGCGGAAGTTTTTGGTTGCAATATCCATTGCTTTAGCCTTCTTAGCCTCTGATAACTTATCGTATTTATGGTTGTTTGCCTTCACGTCAGTAATGTTAAGAACACGTACTCCCGTAATTGTTCCGTCCATTTCTACACCAAACGATACTTCAACTTTAGCACTAAAGCGCATCTTGTAAGTCTGTAGATCGTACTCTTGATGGCTTTTTAAGTACGTTTCCATCGCCTCTCTGCCGCCTACATAGGTTGATTTGACATCTACTGACGACATTTTCATACGTGGTTTCAGCTCCTCTAAAGTGGCACGAAGCCTTTCAATCTCGACCGTTCCCAGTACAATCTTTCCGTAAGGGTCTATCAAATACATGGTAGGAATCCAATCAACATGATATAAACGGTCTATTTTGGTTTCTTTCTTCCACTTTTTCAGTTCGCTTACATGTGTCCAATTCATTTGATATTTGTCCCAATAGGTGTTCACCCAAGCCTCTTTGTTCGTGTCAAACGATATACCTATGATGCGAACATTGTAGTCCATGAAGTCGCTCCATAGCTGTTTCATGGCTGGAATGTCCCTTCTGCAGTCGGGACACCAAGATGCCCAGAAGTCCAAAATAACATAGTTACCACGGAAAGCACGGAGTTTAATGTCCTTTTCGTCGGCTGTACGCAATGTGAAATCGGGGGCAAGAGTACCTGGTTTCAGTAAGTTGGTGGCATATTTGCTGTCTAAGTCCTGCGCCATAGCAGTGGCAAAAGTTGCCAAAAGAAGCATTGCCGATAGAATAGTTCTTTTCATTTTATTTTTGTTTTAATTGTTTTTATCTATTGTCAGTTGGTGTTTGCACCTGTGTTTTCTTTATATATTCCCTGTGCGAATGTTGTTTCTCTATCTCTAAAGTCTGGTCGCAATATTCTACTACCGCTGGTCGGTGGGTAATAAATATTATGGTTTTGTCGTGCTTTGAGAGGATATTCTGCAAGAGTTCTCGTTCTGTTTCGGGGTCAAGTGCAGATGTTGCTTCATCGAAAAGCATGATACTGCGGTTGCGAAGTAAGGCGCGTGCTATCGAAATGCGTTGAGCTTGCCCCTCGCTGAGGCCCCCTCCCTGTTCAGTACATAGCGTATTGAGTCCATCGGGAAGTTCTAATACGAAGTCGGCACAGCTCTGTTTCAATGCTTCTTCCATCTCTTCGTCAGTAGCATCAAGCTTTCCAAGACGTAGATTGTCTCGAATACTACCACTCATCAACGTGTTTCCTTGTGGTACATACACGAAATTGGTGCGCAGAAGTGGACTTAATTCGCGGCTTTCTTTTCGGTTATATATTTCCACCTTACCACTATTGGGGTGCAGAAGTGCTAAAATCATGCGCACCATAGTAGTCTTTCCTGAACCAGTTTCACCCAAAATGGCTGTACAAGAGCCTGGATAGAAGTCGTAGTTAAGGTGTTCTATAACGTTATCTTCCGAGTCTTCGTATGCAAAAGCCACATCAGTGA
Source organism: Prevotella aurantiaca (assembly GCF_015262605.1). NCBI lineage: Bacteria > Pseudomonadati > Bacteroidota > Bacteroidia > Bacteroidales > Prevotellaceae > Prevotella > Prevotella aurantiaca. The sequence continues at coordinate 47,143 of NZ_JABZSJ010000011.1, forward strand.
AACGAACGCCGCATGGTGATGCCATCTCAATGGGCTCTCCTTGTTCTTCCAAAGGATTTTCTTCTAACTCCATCAAACGCTCTGCGGCTGTGAAAACAGAAACAAATTGAGGAATAAGGTGAGTGAGTTGGCGCGCAGGACTTTGTATCTTGTTTACCAATTGTAGGAAAGCCGTCATACCACCAAAGGTCAGAGTGCCTGATGAAAGCCTTGTTGCAGCCCATGCGAAGGCGACAAGATAGCCAGTAGAAAAGCCTAAATTGAGTACAAGATAAGAGAAAACAGAGAACTTTGTACGGCGTACGACATTTGTTCGTAGTACGCTTTGTGTATCTTCCAGCCTATCTACCGCCACGCCATCGCCCTCTAAGGTCTTAATAAGCATACGATGCTGAATCGTTTCTTGCAGAATGCTTTGTACTTTAGAGTCAGATGAGCGCACTTCGCTGGTTAGATGGCGCATCTGTCGTACGTAAACTCGACTGAAAAGAATAATGATAGGAATCATTATAACAATGACAATTGCAAGGCGCCAGTCCATTAAAAACAAATAGCTGAAGGCGCCAATAAAGAGCGCTAACGTTGAAAGCGAGTTAGGAATAACCTCCGTTAAGAAGTTTACAACGTTTGCAACGTCAGTCTCTAAGCGGTTTAGCACATCGCCAGAATGGAGACTTTCCTTACCATTCCATTTAGAACGCAAGATACGATCAAGCAATTTCTGTTGCATTCGGTTCTGTGCTTTAATCCCTAAGAGGTTGCGAATCCAAACAGAAGCTATGTTTAAGCCAAAGTTGCAAAGTATAAGTGCACCCATTAAGAGTACTGCTATGAGAATCTTACCCTCTATTTCGTGCGATGCAACATCTATGGCGTGTTGAACAGCCCATACCGATGACAGAGAAATAATAACACCTAAAAGTCCTACCAGTGCGTTAAGTATAGCCTGTAATCGGTTACCTCGCCACGCACGCCAAAGCCAACGAAAGATGTCTCTAACGTTGTATTTGGTCTTTGGAGTATTGAAAAGTGATTTTATTCCCATTTGTTATTTAGCTAATATCGCCTCTGCTTCGTCTGTTGTTCAGTACTGTTGTTATCTTTTTATTTCCGTAAATCAGCGCCCCACATAAGCTTTGTGCGTAGCGTAGAGAAGTAACTATGGCAGCGACGCTTAACTATTCGAGTTACGAAAGGCGCTTTCCGAATAGTCAGTGTTGTACCTTCTTTTAACTTTACAGAACGTCCGTCAATGGCAACAAGGTAGTTATGGCTACGGCTTTCCACCTCTAAATGTATCACAACGTCGTCGCTAAACACAATAGGACGGAGATTTAAGCTATGCGGAGCAACGGGTGTGAGGCACAAAATGCCTCCTCGTGGCACAATGATAGGTCCGCCATTCGATAGAGAATAAGCCGTGGATCCTGTTGGAGTGCTTACTATTAAGCCGTCAGCTTGGTACGTTACCAAGTATTCTCCATCTATACTAGCATGTAATGTAATCATAGAAGCGTTGTCGCGCTTTAGTATTGATATGTCGTTTAAGGCATAAGGAGAGGTTCCTATCGCTTCGTTTTCCGACTCAAGTTTGATAACTGAACGTTCGTCAATGTCGAAATTGCCATTGTAAATATCATCTAAAGTCTCTTTAAACTCGCTAGGTAGCACGTTGGCAAGAAAGCCTAAGCGTCCCATATTCACACCAATGATGGGGATTTTCTTTGCTCCTACCTTGCTGGCAGCCCTCAAAAACGTTCCATCACCGCCTAAAGAGATGGCATAATCAGTATCAAAGTCGTCGCCTTTGAATATGTTCGAAACTTTAATTTCGTTGTTTAAAGCTTTACATAGGCTGGCATAAAAGTTCTCTTCCACAAAGATTTGAGCTTCGCATAGGGTAAGATAGTCAAACACTTCCCGTAGATGGGTGGTTTCAAGTGCTTGCCTTTCATTGCCAAAAATGGCGAAACTAAGTTTCTTTTCTGCCATAGAAATTTTATTTTAAATATGTTCCAGCCTTTAAATGCTGCCCATTATAAATCTTTTCTCTGCTACTTTTTCGCCATTTCATGAATATTATTGTATATTTGCATTTGCGTTTTTAAGCAGCGAAACGTATTGTTAAACATCTTTATGGTTGCTGTGCCAAAAAGGTTTAAAGTAACGTTTTCTCTTGCAAAAATAACTAAATAAGTTGGAATGTTAAAGATTTAAACGAAAAATATATGGCAAAAGCATATGAATTTCTTGCTAATGGCTTTGAAGATATAGAAGCTTTAGCACCTGTAGATATTCTCCGTAGAGGAGGCGTTGAAGTGAAAACAGTGAGTATCTCTGACAGTTTGATGGTGGAATCGGCAAATGGAATAATCGTAAAAGCTGACCTTTTATTCGATGAAATCGACGATTTTTCAGATGCGGATATACTGATGTTGCCTGGTGGAATGCCTGGTGCAGCTAATCTAAACCTACATGAAGGTTTACGAAAGTTACTTGTTGAACAGAATGGAAAAGGCAAACGACTGGGTGCTATTTGTGCTGCTCCAATGGTTTTGGGGTCTGTAGGTGTGCTAAAAGAGAAACGCGCTACTTGTTATCCTGGTTTTGAAAAGCGACTGACTGGTGCTGAACATACAGGTGAATTGTGCACAATAGATGGCAATATTACTACAGGAAAGGGACCTGCAGCTGCATTTATCTATGGATTTGCTATATTAGAGCAACTCACTTCTGCAGAAACTGCACAGGAAGTGAAGGACGGAATGTTGATTTCAGAACTTATAAAGCTTCATTAAACAATTCACAAAATACCATCAGACCATGAATTATATCATCATAGTAGCAGGCGGAAAGGGATTGAGAATGGGAAGCGAACTGCCCAAACAGTTTCTGCCAATAGGTGGGAAGCCAGTGTTAATGCATACTATTGAGCGTTTTTGCGAGTACGATGAGGATATTAAAATAATCCTTGTACTACCCAAAGATCAACAAGGAATGTGGCTAGAGCTATGTCAAAAGCATAGTTTTAACATTGAACATCAGATAGCTGATGGTGGGGAAACACGTTTTGAGTCGTCTAAAAATGGTTTGTCGCTAATCCCAGAAGGCGATGATGGTCTTGTTGGGTTCCACGATGGAGTTCGTCCTTTCGTATCGGTGGATACTATTAAGCGCTGTTACGATGAAGCACAGCGTACATGTGCTGCTGCACCAGTGATGCCTATAACGGATAGTTTGCGCGAAATGGAAAAGAACGGCAATACAAAAAGCGTTCAACGGGCTAACTATTGCAGCGTACAAACGCCACAGGTGTTTAATATAGCGATGGTTAAGATGGCATTTGCGCAGCCTTATCAAGAATCGTTCACGGACGATGCCACTGTAATGGAGCAGTTTGGATGTAAGATTTCATTAGTAGAAGGCAACCGAGAGAATATTAAAATAACAACGCCATTAGACTTGAAGTTGGCTGAAATACTTGTAAATGAGAACTAAACTCAAGGATAAAAGATTTTAATGGATATACTTCAACAAGACATAATGTACCTTACGGGGGTTGGGCCGCGTCGCAGAGAGATTCTAAAAAAGGAACTCGGCGTCTGTACCTATCGTGATTTGTTGGAGTATTTTCCTTATAAGTATGTAGACAGGACAAAGGTTTACCACATATCGGAGCTTGTTCCAGATATGCCATTTGTGCAAATTAAAGGACAAATTCTTAGCTTTGAAGAGTTTGATATGGGGCGACGGAAGAAACGTATCGTTGCTCATTTTACAGATGGACATGGGGTTTGTGACCTCGTTTGGTTCAATGGAACTCAGTATATCTACAAAAACTACTTTATAGGGAAGGAATATGTGGTCTTTGGAAAGCCTACCTTATATAATCAACGCTTTCAGTTCACGCATCCAGATATAGACGATGCTTCAGAGTTGCAACTCAATAACATGGGTATGCAGCCTTTTTACACGACCACTGAAAAGATGAAGAAAGCGGGAATGACATCGCATGCCATTGAGAAACTTACAAAAACGCTTCTTGAGAAATTGGCTACGCCATTGCCGGAAACACTTCCAGACTTCATAACACAACGGTTACATCTCATCTCACGCAACGATGCGATGCGTAAAATTCACTATCCTAAGTCGGTAGATGATACACAACGAGCGCAGGTTCGCTTGAAATTTGAAGAGCTTTTCTACGTTCAGCTTAATATATTAAGGTATGCTAGCGACCACAGACGGAAGTATCGAGGCTACAACTTTACGACGGTTGGTACGCAATTCAATTGGTTTTACTCTCACAACCTGCCCTTTGAACTTACCAATGCGCAAAAGAGGGTAATGAAAGAAATACGTGGTGATATGGGGAGTGGACAGCAAATGAATCGTCTTTTACAGGGTGATGTAGGTTCAGGAAAGACCCTTGTCGCACTTATGTCTATGCTTATTGCTGTTGATAATGGCTTTCAAGCATGTTTAATGGCACCTACCGAAATCCTTGCCGAGCAACATTTGCAAACATTAAAAGACTTTTTGCAAGGTATGAATATACGCATAGAGCTGCTTACAGGTATTGTAAAAGGAAAGAAACGTCAGGAAGTTATGGACGGACTTATTGATGGCTCCATTCATATTGCTGTAGGAACACATGCAATTATAGAAGATAAGGTACAGTTTAATAATCTTGGCTTGGCTGTTATTGATGAGCAACACCGCTTTGGAGTAGAGCAACGTGCAAAGCTATGGAGCAAAAACGAGAATCCGCCACACATTCTTGTAATGACTGCAACACCTATTCCGCGCACATTGGCAATGACCATTTACGGCGATTTAGATGTAAGTGTGATTGACGAACTGCCCCCTGGACGTAAGCCAATTGAAACGATTCACAAATTCGACACGCAGACAACGAGTCTTTACGATGGTATTCGTAAACAGATAAATTTAGGCAGGCAGGTTTACATTGTATTCCCATTGATAAAGGAAAGTGAGAAGATAGACCTCAAAAACCTTGAAAGTGGTTACGAAGCTCTAAAGGAAGTGTTCCCCGAATATAAGATGAGCAAGATTCATGGTAAGATGAAAGACAAGGAAAAAGAAGCCGAAATGAAGCTCTTTGTGGAAGGAAAGACGCAGATTCTCGTCGCTACTACTGTTATAGAAGTAGGTGTAAACGTTCCGAATGCAAGTGTAATGGTTATCTTAGATGCGCAACGCTTCGGCTTATCGCAGCTCCATCAGTTGCGTGGTAGGGTAGGACGAGGTGCTGAACAAAGCTATTGTATATTGGTGACGAGTCAAAAACTATCCACTGAAACACGAAAACGCATCGACATAATGTGTGATACGAACGATGGTTTCGAGATTGCTGAAGCTGATTTGAAGCTCCGTGGACCTGGCGACCTTGAAGGAACGCAGCAGAGTGGAATCGCCTTCGATTTGAAGATTGCAGACATTGCTCGCGATGGACAATTGGTACAACTTGCTCGTGATGAGGCAAAGAAGATAATAGACAACGATCCAACTTGTTCAAAAAGTGAATATAGCATACTATGGAATAGGCTAAAAGAGTTAAGAAATGCTAATATTAACTGGGCGGCTATTTCATGATTGCCTCTTATAAAAAGTACTTCAAACTCCTAAAACAGGGGGATAAAACGTAAATATACAAATATATAACAAAAGCAACGAGCTGGTTTTTAGATACAATAAAAACTGTTAAGAAAGGGAAGACTTTAGAAGAAATTACTTATCTTTGCAACGTTCTTAAAGTATTTAGTTGGTCTTTTGTATTGTTCAACTACGTAAGAACAACATATTGGATACGCAGTATTTATCCAATTTGATTTGTATTCGTAAACTGAAATTAGAGAATAAATGACTTTAAAGAAAATAATTAGAACATTAGGTTTATCGGCTTTGATAGGTTTTGTAGCAACTCCAGTTTGCGCGCAAGACTTGATAGCACGCCAATCGCCTGTAGATAGACGTGCAAAATCCTTAGATACAATGGTCATTAATCGTCTTCAAGAGGCAGAAGAGTTTGAAAGTCCATCTTCAATGCTATATAATGACTGGAGTAATTCAAAGACTCATGCACAAGGATACCTACCTGATGTATATAAAATAGACTTGCGTGGTTTCCATATGCCTACACCAAGCCGAGTTGTTACAAGTAACTATGGCCGCCGTTGGGGACGTGCACACAAAGGTCTTGATATTAAAGTATATATTGGAGATACCATACGTGCAGCCTTCTCTGGTAAAGTTCGTATCGTAGGATACGATGCAAGAGGATATGGAAAGTACGTTATTATACGCCATAATAATGGTTTAGAAACCTATTACGGACACCTTTCTAAGCAAATTGTTTACGCTAATCAAACGGTAAGAGCAGGCGAGCCTATCGCACTTGGTGGTAATACAGGACGCTCTACAGGTTCTCACCTTCACTTTGAGACACGTTTAGCAGGTATAGCAATTAACCCAGCGCTACTCTTCGACTTCCCAAATCAAGACGTAACGGGCGACTTTTATGTCTTCCGCAGACAAACGTTAGATAGCGAATCAGCACGTGCGACCGCACTACGTGGTACTGCTGCAAGTCCAGGATACTCACGTGAGAACATTCAAGGCGTCGGACGTAGCACTACAACGTTCAATAATAGCAGTTCTGTTAATACTGATTATTCTAATCGTAACAAGCCAACTGCACAGCAGCAAAGCAATAGTCAGATTCTCTACCACAAGGTTGCAGAAGGCGAAACGCTCGAATCTATTGCACGTCAGCATGGCATTAATAAAGAGCAATTGTGTAAACTGAACCACTTGGGAGTATATACGAAGCTCGTTCCAGGCCAGATTTTAAGATACAGCTAAGCACTTTCTAACAAAGAAAAAGCTATAAGATACATGAGAGCTGAACTCTATTACGGAGTTCAGCTCTTTTTGTTGTTCCTAATTAGTATCTATCTTTTTGAATATCTCAACCTTTTTGACTGTTACTTCATTCCTTTTTCAGAACCTCTTATAGAGATAGTAATATGATAAAAATGTTGTAAATATTTTTCAAATAGTTAAGTGTGGTATAACATTCTATAAGCTAACGTGTTACAATACCCATTGTTTTGTGATGTAAAAGAGCCTATATTGCACGATAAAAGAGGGTGTGTCAAAATTGATACATCCTCTTTTTTATGCACAAAGCTCCG
>NZ_JABZSJ010000063.1:0-14233 GCF_015262605.1 Prevotella aurantiaca
ATGTCCATTACTAAAATCCGTGAGCTTTTCAGCCTACCAAATGTCCATTACGCCTGATTTTTCCATATTTATAAAATATAAGAGCCACTCTTCCTGTGTTAGAAGGGTGGCTCTTTTATTATTGTACGACGAATGAAATGGTTATTTGGTAAACTAGATAATCTCTTATTCCATTACAAGTAGAATGTTTTTTAATAATGCCTATTATTCAACAATCCATTCTACATTTTCACTTATCATATTTTCTGATTCTTCTTCAATAGCGATACTTGATGGGTTTGGGTTTTTCATTGAGACTTTGATATTTGTCATTACATTACGCTTTAAAATAACAACTTTCTGTTCTGATTTTATTGTTCCATCGGTTTTAGTCCAATTTAATAAGAAATGAGACTCGCCTTTATAATCATCTTCAATTGCTTTGTCTGTTTGTGTGAAAGAATAAATAGCTTGATGATCGAAGACTGGGTCAGAAGCATTTACGGTTGCTGTATAATCGTCTAAATATTTGACTTCAATTGTTCCTTCTTCAGGTGGCGTAATGGTTAAATGCAATCCAAACACAGCTCGTTTTACCTTTATAGATACTATATTTGATGTTTTAGGAGTAAAATCAGATAATGTGCCATATTGTTTTATTAGTTTAGGGCACCATACTTGTTTATTACCAGTAATTGTCGTTTTATCTTTAGGCGGAAGTGCTAAGTTTTCTGAACTTGATTTTATGAATGAATTACTCAGCTTTGTTGGATTCTCCTTTGTTGTTATAAATGGTGCCATATATCCACTTTCAGAAAGATAGATACCATCTTCTTTTTCTTCTACTATCAAGCATTCAAAACGATAATGGCAATTTTCGTTTAGGGCAATGCTTATTTTTGATGGATCATCAAATAAACCATAAGCATATTTAGAATAAGAAGTACTTTTTCCTTTCTTTTCAAATACATTAATACCATACAGCTTTCTTCCCGCACTACGGGTAACATTAATGAATAAGGGTGATTCAGAAGTTGCTATTTCCTCATTTATTCTGAGCGAAATAGTTTTCGTCTTTCCTTTACCTTGTTGTTCTTTTTCTACTCCTTCTTCTAAAATTGCTTTTTCGCAACTTACGAAGCATACTGCCATTAAAATGGTTAATAGTGTGTAAATTGTCTTTTTCATATTATTTTGATTCTTTAATATATGCAAAGGTACTATTTTTTTACTTTATACCAAAAAGAAAATCCGAATAATCATGATATTTATATTGAATTTATACTATACTTGTCGTAATGAAGTAAAGTCTTTAGGCTTTATTTCGGAGACAGTTCTTCTAGAACTTACATAACTTAAACTCCTTATAATAGCAAATCTAAAATCAATGGGAGATGGTCACTAAATCCACTGTTGTAGCGCATTCCATTATAGAAACGGTGAGGTTTTACTCCTCCATATTTTTTATCTTCTTCAAGTAGAAAAGGAGCATCATTTATTCTGCATTGCTGTACTTTGGCTACTAAGTTAGTGCTTACAAGTATTTGGTCCAAGCTTCCCCATTCTCCTTGATAGCGATAAGTTCCTTTGGCTCCATTTCTTCCTTTTGCATTCCGAGAAATATTTATCATTCCATGTTCATAGATATTCTGCAGTGATTTGTTGTCGGCATAATCGTTGAAGTCGCCCATTGCTACAATTTTAGCATGCTTTTCAGTTGCCTTAATCGAGTCAATAGTATTGCAAAGCTGCGCGGCAACGTGTATTCTAAATGGTTCGGAGAAGACAATACCACCTGAACGACTTGGTGCGTGTACGAGAATTACGTGAAGTGTATCGCCATTAATCAATTCACCCATTACGTGCAGTATGTCGCGAGTAGGTTTCATATCTTTTAATGGTGGGATACGAATGGTGTCGGCCTTTATTATTCGGAAGGTGAAAGGCGAATAGAGTAGGGCGACATCTATGCCACGCCTATCGTTTGAGGCTGTCATAATGTATTGGTAATGTGCTTTTCGTAGTAGAGAACGTTCAGTAAGGTAAATCATTGTGCTGTCGTTCTCCACTTCGCACAATCCTATTAAGTCGGGCAGATAAGTTCTTGCAGAATCCTCGCCACACGAGATAATGCCTTGTCCTACTTTGTTCAGCTTCTCCCAATATTTTGTGCGTGTCCAATGGCGTGGCGAGTTGGGTGTAAACTCCAAATCGTTTTTCTCAGAATCGTGTTCTGTATCAAACAAATTTTCTACGTTCCATTCTACTATGCGTAAGCGTTCTTGTGCCACTAATAAGCAAGGAAGAAGGAAGAGAATGAGCAACCATATGTGTTTCATAGCAGGTAATCGGCTGTTAGTTCAGCATAGTTAGCTGTTGCCGAACGCTTTCTTCGTGTATGATTTCGAGAATGCGAGCAGCAAATTTAGCATCTATTCCACAAACTTTTGCTTGTTGTGCACACTTTTCCAACATTTCATTGTAGCGTTCCGATTGTAAAACCGTCATATTGTGCTCCTTTTTAAACTTGCCAATCTCGCGACAAAGTTTAAAGCGTTCGGCAAGTAAGTTTATCAACGAACTGTCCATTTCATCTATCTGTGAGCGCAGTTGATGCAGTTCTTCACTTGTAGTGTGCTTGTTGCGCACGATAAGTTGCGAAAGAATAAGGTCTAATTTCTTGGGCGTTACTTGTTGTTCAGCATCGCTCCAAGCTTTGTTAGGGTTACAGTGGGTTTCTATTATTAGTCCGTCGGCACCTAAATCGAGTCCTTGTTGGCAAAGCGGTGCAATGAGGTCGTGCCGTCCACCTATGTGGCTTGGGTCGCAAATAATTGGCAAGTCGGGTATGCGACGATGCAACTCGATGGGAATTTGCCACATCGGTAAGTTGCGGTATATTTTTTTTTCGTAACTCGAAAAGCCACGATGGATAACGCCCAATCGTTTTATACCTGCCTGATTCAAACGTTGCAGTGCACCAATCCATAGTTCAAGGTCAGGATTTACAGGGTTTTTCACCAAGACTGGAATGTTCTTTACACCGCATAGTAGGTCGGATAAGGCTTGTATGGCAAACGGATTGGTTGTTGTTCGTGCACCAATCCACAGTATGTCAATATCGTATTTCAGAGCCAGCTCCACGTGTTCGGGTGTTGCCACTTCGGTGGCGATAAGCATACCTGTTTCGTCTTTCACCCGTTTTAGCCAAGGCAGAGCTTTTTCACCATTACCTTCAAAGCACCCAGGTTTGGTGCGTGGTTTCCAAACACCTGCTCGGAATATCTTGCAGCCATTAGCTGAAAGTTGTTGAGCAGTATCCATTACCTGCTCTTCGGTTTCAGCAGAGCAGGGACCTGCTATTATGATGGGTTGGTTGTCTTTATGTGGAAGTTCTAATGGTTGTAGATCTAATTCCATTATAATAATATGTGTTCGTTATATTTTTGAACTAAAAACCATACGGATTCATTTGTTTATACTTGTCATTAAGTTGTTTCTCAATGTTTTCTTCTGCATTTTCTTTACCATCTGTTGGTTTCAGCTCTTCTGCTCTTTCGGCATCTTCTTTTGCTTTCGCCTCGTTTCCTATTAAGGAATACATTTCGCTGCGTTCTTTAAATGCATTGTACGAAAATGGGTTGGCATCAATAGCTTTTGTGAAATACTCTATTGCCTCATTATTGCGATTGGCTTCTCGTTCTATTCTTGCTTTTAATAGTAGTACATCTTCGTTATCTTCTGTGTGTTCCAACAACCAATCAGCATCTGCTTCAGCTTCGCTTAGCTGCTGAGTGCGTAGATAGGTTTCTCCGCGTAGCAAATAGGCGTTGCCTTGCTTGTCGTCTAACGAGATGGCTTTTGTTGCCATCGCAATTGTGTTTACGTCGTCGCCTTGTCCTTTGCATGCTTCGGCATATAGGTAGTGAGCTGTTGCATTTTCCGAATCTAAGAGAATAGCTTTTTCACACGCTGTAGCCATTGCGCCATAGTTTTCCATCATAAAAGCTATGTTAGCCATGCGAATAAATATTTGGACATTGTCGGGTTGCGCCTTACTTAATATTTGTAGTTCTTCGTAAGCTTCCGAGAACATACCTTTTGATGTATAAACAATAGAAAGGTGGTCGTGAATTTCCAAGTCGTCTTTTATCTCCAATGCATGTTTGAAACATCTTATTGCATATTCTACTTCACCAGTTTTCATGGCTCTAACGCCATCGTATTTCAATACATCGAAATTTTTTGCTTCGTTTTGTACTTTTATTTCTTCTTTGGTTTCTTCTTTGCCACCAAATAGCTTCTGAAAAAAGTTCATACGTGTTTTATTTTATTTATGTTTAACGAAGTAGCAAGCATTGTTTTCAACTCGTTCGTTATGATTGTGTAGTTATATGTTTTTTCAATTTACCAACTCTGCTAGATATAGAGCTTTCTGAAAGAAAAATATTAGCAGTGATACTTTTTAACCCTAAAAATAGGGTATTGCAAAGATACACAATTTAATTTTAGCTGAGGAACAAGAGACTTAAAATTTTCCGATGTCTGGGAATAATCTGAAACAATTTTTAATCGAATGATTACATAAATCTTAATTTTCTGATTGTGAAAAAAACTAATATTTGCGAGTCTGTTAACATTTGAAATTGAGGTCAAATAGAATAGTTCGCCAGCTTTTCTTACGTTGTTCAGTACCTTTTTATATAAAGTTCAACTACTTTTTATTGATTGCTCAATAACTTATTATAAAAAGCTGGCGAGCTTTTTATAATAAGTTCGCCAGCTTTTTGCAGTTTGCTCAATCACTTTTGCCTAAATATTCTATTACTTTTGTTCAAATTTGTAAGTTTTCTGCTCTTTTTATGATTGTTTAATGTATTATAAGTTGCACACTAACAACACAATTATCTTGTTACTTGCTGAATATCTGTGTTTTATATATTGCACGTAAATAATAGCCTTTTTTGAGAGAGATAATGAATTTATTTTAAAAAGTGGCCTTCTTGCACTCTTTTGCGCTCTAAGAATTAACATTCCAAGTAGAAAAACTTACCTTTTTTAACGTTTTGCTCTAAAACGAAAAGGATATAGTTGTGAGATAGAAAATGAAGGGTTAGGTTGCTTTATAAATCTGTGTTTTTCTATTTTCTTAAGTAGGAAAGTATACAAAAGAAAATCCCACTGACTCAGTTTGTGAGCAGTGGGATTCTTATTAGTTTATAACGCATATTCTTCGCCATTAAGAAATACTTGGCGAATAATAGGTGTGGTGTATGCGTAAGGGATAAAGTCGATTGACGGAATCGGGTCGGTAATGTAGAAGTTGGCTACCTTACCTACGGTGATAGAGCCGTACTCTTCGCTCAGTCCCATAGCATAAGCTGAGTTGATGGTTGCTGCATTGATGGCTTCAGCAGGCATCAGACGCATCTTTATGCACGCCAATGATACGACAAACTTCATATCGCCCGATGGTGTAGAACCTGGGTTGTAGTCGGAAGCAATTGCCATTGGGAGTCCTGCGTCAATCATCTTTCTGCCTGGTGCGAATGGCATATTCAGGAAGAATGATGTTCCGGGCAAAGCGGTTGGCATAGTTTCAGCGTCTTTAAGCAGTTCTATATCGTGGTCGTCCATCGCTTCAAGGTGGTCTACGGAAAGGGCGTTGCATTCAACACCTACTTCTACACCGCCTGAAACAGCAAGTTCTTCGCCGTGAATTTTACCACGAAGACTGTATTTTGCACCCGCTTGGAGCAGGCGTCGCGTTTCGTCTGGAGTGAAGAAACCTTCATCGCAGAACACGTCTATAAAGTCTGCAAGTCCTTCCTCCGCCACGGCAGGCAACATATCGTTGATAATGTGGTCTACATATTCGGCTTGGCGACCAGCATATTCACGACCGACAGCGTGCGCACCGAGGAAGTTGGCAACGACCTTGACAGGAGCAGTCTCCTTTATGCGACGAATAACACGCAGCATCTTCAGCTCGTCTTGGAGATTCAAGCCGTAGCCGCTCTTTATTTCCATCGCACCCGTACCTTTTCGAATAACCTCGTCTACTCGCTTCATCGCCTGTTCGTAGAGTTCGTCTTCCGAAAGTTCGTGCAGGCGGTCGGCAGAATTGAGGATACCGCCACCACGTTTTGCAATTTCTGCATAGCTTAAGCCACGGATTTTATCAACAAATTCGCCTTCTCGGCTGCCAGCATAAACAACGTGTGTGTGGGAATCGCAGAACGAAGGCATAACGGTTCCGCCTTCAGCATCTACAACCAATGTGCTGCGTCCTACTTGCGGCGTGTCAATGCGTGGACCGTAAGAAACGATGCGACCGTTTTCTACATAAAGGTAAGCATTTTCAATGGTGTTTAGTTGGGACATTTCAGCCCCTCGCAGGCATCTTTTACCTTCGTGTCCGATGCCTGCCAGTATGCCGATATTTGTTACTAAGAGTTTCATTTGCGGAGGAAATCTACTGACTTAGCAATGTGTGGTGCCATAAATTGGTCGTTTTCAACGAATGGCACAACCTTACGATAAGCATCGAAGATAGCTTCGATGGCAGGAGAAGACTTCAATGGGCGACGGAATTCGAGTGCCTGTGCTGCATTAAAAAGCTCAATAGCAAGTACACGCTCTGTATTAAGCACTACTTGATAGAGCTTTGTAGCTGCGTTCGCACCCATGCTGACGTGGTCTTCCTGTCCTTGTGAAGAAGGAATGCTATCGGCAGAAGCAGGTGTACAGTACATCTTGCTCTGGCTAACGATAGAAGCTGCTGTGTATTGAGGAATCATGAAACCACTATTTACACCTGGTTTAGCAACTAAGAAACTTGGAAGGTCGCGTGTGCCAGATACGAGTTTGTAGATACGACGCTCTGAAATGTTGCTGAGTTCGCAAAGTGCAATGGCAAGGAAGTCCATCGGTTGTGCGATAGGTTCGCCGTGGAAGTTACCCGCAGAGATAACGAGGTCTTCGTCAGGACAAACAGTAGGGTTGTCGGTAGCTGCATTTACTTCAATGTCGATTACAGATTTCACGTAGCGTATGGTGTCTTTTGATGCGCCGTGAACCTGTGGCATACAACGGAAAGAGTAAGGATCTTGCACGTTTACTTTTGGTTGTTTAATGAGTTCACTGCCTTCGAGCAACTCACGAATACGAGCAGCTGTTTCAATTTGTCCTTGGTGAGGACGAACAGCGTGTACGGCGTGTGTGAATGGTTCGATACGACCATCGTAAGCTTCGAGCGACATTGCACCAATCTTGTCTGCCCAATCGCTCAATCGCTGTGCTTGGAGCAAGCACCAAACAGCAAATGAGTTCATGTTCTGTGTACCATTGAGCAATGCCAAACCTTCTTTTGAAACGAGTTGGATAGGTTGCCAGTTCATCTTCTTCAGCATTTCCTCGCCTGAAATAACTTCACCGTTCATTTCTACACTGCCAATACCCAAGAGAGGCAAGCATAGGTGAGCCAACGGAACGAGGTCGCCCGATGCACCGAGTGAGCCTTGCATATAAACAACAGGGTAAATATCGTTGTTGAAGAAATCTATCAGACGCTCTACAGTTACCAATTGGCAAGCTGAGAAGCCGTAGCTTAGCGACTGAATCTTGAGCAGCAACATAATCTTTACGATTTCGTTGGGAACGCGGTCGCCAACACCACAAGCGTGCGACATCATAAGGTTCTTCTGAAGGTCAGAGAGTTGTTGCTTGTCGATAGAGATTTTGCACAACGAACCAAAGCCAGTTGTTACGCCATAGATAGGTTTATCTGATGTTTCAATTTTCTTGTCCAAGTATTCACGGCAACGAACAATGCGGTTGCGTGCGTCGTCAGAAAGTTCAAGTTTAATGTTGTTTTCAATGATTTCACCAATTCTTTCAATAGAGAGGTGTTCTGCACTTATCTTATGTGTCATAATTGTATTTAAAAGTTAACTTGTTTCTTTAAAATGAATATTCACAGATAAGAATATGCCTTATCTGTGAATACGTTTGTTTTTACTTATATGCTTCGTTGATAATATCGTCATCAACAAAGTTTGGAAGTGTTACGGTTAAACCAGGAGTACGTTCCATTTCACGCTTGATGGCGTCAATAGAGCCCTTATTGCGTGCCCAGCTTCGACGAGAAATACCATTATTCACGTCCCAAAGGAGCATCTGACGAATGTGGCGAGCTGAATCTTCACCACCATCGATAACCATACCGAAGCCGCCATTGATAACTTCGCCCCAGCCTACGCCGCCACCATTATGAATTGAAACCCATGTTGCACCACGGAAAGAATCACCAATAACATTGTGAACAGCCATATCAGCACAGAATTGCGAACCATCGTAGATGTTGCTTGTTTCGCGGAATGGAGAGTCGGTACCTGATACGTCGTGGTGGTCGCGACCCAAAACTACAGGACGGCTAATTTCACCACGTTTAATAGCTTCGTTGAATGCTAAGGCAATCTTTGTACGGCCTTCCGAGTCAGCGTAAAGGATACGAGCCTGAGAACCTACAACAAGTTTGTTCTTGCCTGCTTCCTTAATCCAATGGATATTGTCGTCCAATTGTCCGATAATGTCTGGAGTTGCAGTCTTGCGTATTTCTTCGAGAACTTCTGTTGCGATACGGTCGGTTGTTTCCAAGTCTTTAGGGTCGCCAGATGAGCAAACCCAACGGAAAGGACCGAAACCATAGTCGAAGAACATTGGTCCCATGATGTCTTGAACGTATGATGGATAGCGGAATTTGCCGTTTTCACCCATAATATCAGCACCTGCACGGCTTGACTCCAATAGGAAGGCATTGCCGTAATCGAAGAAGTACATACCGTTGGCAGTGAGTTTGTTGATTGCAGCAACTTGACGGCGCAAAGACTCTTGTACTTTTTCCTTGAACAATTCAGGCTCTTCTGCCATCATACGGTTACTTTCTTCCAATGAAGCACCTACTGGATAGTAGCCTCCAGCCCAAGGATTGTGGAGTGAAGTCTGGTCAGAACCAAGGTCTACGTGGATATTTTCTTCTGCCAAACGTTCCCAAAGGTCTACCACGTTGCCTACGTATGCCATTGAAACCACACGTTTTTCTTCAACAGCCTTGCGAATTGCAGGAATAAGCTCGTCGAGGTTTTCATGCAATTCATCTACCCAACCTTGCTCATGGCGTTTGCGAGCAGCCAACGGATTGATTTCTGCTGTTACGCTAACAACGCCAGCAATGTTACCAGCTTTAGGTTGTGCGCCTGACATACCGCCAAGACCAGCTGTAACAAACAACTTCATATTGTCGCCACCAACTTTGCGTGCAGCATTCAATACTGTAATTGTTGTTCCGTGAACAATGCCCTGTGGACCAATATACATATATGAACCAGCTGTCATCTGACCATACTGACTTACGCCTAGTGCGTTGTCGCGTTCCCAATCATCTGGCTTAGAGTAATTAGGAATTACCATACCATTGGTAACAACTACACGTGGTGCATTCTTGTGTGATGGGAAAAGACCGAGTGGATGACCAGAATACATAACGAGAGTTTGCTCGTCGGTCATTTCGCTTAAGTATTTCATAACTAAACGATATTGTGCCCAGTTTTGGAATACAGCACCATTACCACCATACGTAATTAATTCGTGAGGGTGTTGAGCTACAGCTTTGTCAAGGTTGTTCTGTATCATCATCATGATAGCAGCAGCTTGATGAGACTTGTGTGGATATTCGTCAATAGGACGAGCGTACATTTCATATGTTGGACGGAATCGATACATATAAATACGTCCGTACGTTTCTAATTCATTAGCGAACTCCGGTGCCAACGTAGCGTGGAACTTCTTTGGGAAATAGCGCAATGCATTGCGAAGTGCAAGCTTCTTTTCCTCAGCTGTAAGAATTTCCTTACGTTTTGGAGCGTGGTTAATAGATGTGTCGTATGCCTGAGGTGTTGGAAGATTTTCAGGAATACCAGCACGAATATCTGCTATAAATTGTTCTTTAGTCATTTTGTATGGTGTTTTATAATTTCTCTTCTACAATCTTCATAATTTCTGCTTCAAGCTCATTCGCCTTCTTAATGAGTTCGTTAGCTTCGCCTACAAGTTTGTCAGCAGTTTCGCGGTCCTTTAGTCCTGAAGCATTGATCTTAACGTTCAAACCAGCACCTAATACGGCTGCACGAGCTGCAAGTACACCTACACCTGCATCAGAAACACTGTTTGGATTGCCTTCTTCGGCCATTGCTTTGCAGAGTTCAAACACCTTGAATGATGCTTGCATAGTGTGCAAAGGTACCTGTGTTGCGAACAAAGTTGCCGCTTGAATGGCAGCTGAACGAGCAGCTTTCTCTTCATCAGTCTTTTTAGGAAGACCAAAAGCCTCCATAATGCGATTGAAAGCTTCAGTATCTTCATCTACGAGTACCATTAATTCTGCTTGAATCTTCTGACCTTTGTCTGCCCAGTTGCTGAATTCTTCCCAACGGTCGTCCCAACCAGCCTTATGGCTTGAGAGGTTGGCAACCATTGTGCCCAATGCAGCACCTAAGGCTCCCATATAAGCAGAGATGGTGCCACCACCAGGAGCAGGTGATTCGCGTGATGTTTCGTCAGCGAAGCCTTTCACTGTAAGGTCTATAAGTTTTGCAGTTTTGTTCTCGTCTTCCAAGAGATATTCGATAACCTTTTCGCGTGGGTTAAATTCTTTCAAATCGTCCAATCCCATAGACTTAATTGCAATCTGCAGAATATCTTCTTCAGGAATACCTGTAGAACGATTTTGTTTTTTCAGGAAGTATTTACCAGCTTCTATTAATGTACGTTTTGGTATCAAACCAACTATTTCTGTACCAGTTACACGAATACCACGGTTTTGTGCGCAACGGCAAACTTCGTCGAATGCAACGTGTAATGGAGTAACGTTTATGTCGGTAATATTCATTGAAACTTGTGCAATGCCATATTCGTCGATGAACCAACCGATTGCCTTTGTGCCTTTCAACGTACCTGGAATCATAATGGTTTTTCCATTCTCATCTTTCATTGGTTTACCAACAGGTGAACCACCTTCACGTTGTGGGCGTCCCTTTTCGCGTACGTCGAATGCAATTGCATTAGCACGGCGAGTAGAAGTAGTATTTAAGTTGAAATTTGTAGCAATCAAGAAATCACGAGCACCTACAGCTGTACAACCTGTACGAGCTACACCTTCATCCCACGCACGAGCGCCGAAGTCAGGTGCTTCTGTTTCAACAGTCATTCTTTCTGCTAAGCCTTCATATTCGCCTTTACGACAAATAGCAAGGTTGCGACGCTCTGGAGTTCTTGCAGCAGCTTCGTAACAGTAGCAAGGAACTTGCAACTCATTAGCGATACGTTCTGCAAGCTTGCGTGCCAATTCAGCACATTCTTCAAGAGTAATGCCTGCAACTGGAATTAAAGGGCAAACATCGGTAGCTCCCATACGTGGGTGTGCACCATGATGCTGGCGCATATCAATGAGTTGTGCAGCCTTCTTTACGCATTGGAAAGCAGCTTCCAATACAACATCAGGAGCACCAACAAAAGTAATTACTGTACGGTTTGTAGCTTCACCTGGGTCTACATCAAGCAGTTTTACGCCTTTTACGCGTTCAATTTCGTCAGTTACTTGCTTAATAATAGCCTTGTTACGTCCCTCGCTAATGTTAGGAACACATTCAATGATTTGTTTTTCTTGTACCATTTCTTGTATTATAAATTAAATTTTTTAGGCATAATTTCTTTACGGTGTAAAATTAAGAATAACATATCAGACTACAAAATATTTATCCTTAAACTATTCAAAAAAATGATGTTTTACGACAGTATGTCATAAAAAGTTCTCTTCTTAGGCAGAAACAAGCAATATCTTCTTACTCTATGTTCAAATTCTTATTTATTTTATTTTAGCCTTTGAATATCAAAATAATATTCTGGAAATTATTTCTCCTACAAAAATCGTTTCTTTCAAAAAAACAATTTATATTTGCAATATAATATAGGTGGCTTTTTATAAGTCTACTCATCTAAAAACAAAATAAATGAAGTACCTAAATTTTACCATATTAGTTTGTCTTTTTCCTCTTGCTATTACTGCGCAAGATATACAAACCTTTTTATTAAAAAACGATACAGGTATGAAAGCCGTAGTAAGCAATTATGGCGCACGTTTAATGCAGCTCGAAGTGCATAACTGGAATGGAAGGTTAGAACCAGTTATAAAGGGTTATCAGCATATATCTGAGTATAAGGATAATCCAACCCTTGGAGCAACTATGATGAGTCTTGATGGAAAAGTAAGTCCAGTATTAGCAGATAAGATATGGGAAGTGGTTAGTGCTGACCACCAAGCTGTAACTTTTCGATATATATCAGATAGTAAAGATGGTGAGTTTGATGGCAAAATGAACTTCTCTGTCACTTATACTCTGTCAGATCAAAATGCTCTTGATGTAAATTATAGAATGACTTCCACTGCTCCAACGCGCTATAAACTTACTAATGGTATTATTTTTAATCTATCAGGTGACCCTAATCGTACTATTTTAAAGCAGCATTTGTGGATAGATTCGTATAAAACAAATGTATTTGATAAGGAAATGCAACTAACAGGTGAGCAAGAAAACGTCCGTTATACTCCATTAAACTTTATTCAACCAAGAGAGATAGGAGAGCGTATTAACAACTTACAAAATGGGTATAATCATGCTTTTCAGTTACGTCATCCATCTAATGTGCAGAAACCTGCTGCTATACTTTTTGATGAACAAAGCGGTAGAGTTATGACAGTTTATACATACGAACCAACTTTGCATATAAATTCTTATGGAAAGAATAGTTCTGGTATATCTTTTCAACCTCTTCATACAGGATACAATGAGCATAAAGAAAAGTTAAGTGCTAATATCAACCCAGGACAAGTGTTCCATGCAGCAATCGTATTTATTTTTACGACCGATCCTCCTCTTATAATGAGAAGAGAGCATTCTGCTAAATAAATTCAAAGAAAAGATTAATTTCTATTAATTTCTTTGGCTGTTAGGTTTCATTATTTTAATTTTGCATTGTATGAAGAAGATTTTTATCATAGCAATAGCATTGCTTCTTGGAGTAAGAATGCATGCGCAAGATGTTTATAATAATAATGTTGATACGACAAAAGTCGCACCAATAGTTTCTTCACGTCTGCAAGGAGCCAGAGAAGCAACGGAGGCAGAGAAAGAGTATGCAAGACGTATGGCTGAAGCAAGAGAACAACAACAAATAGATAGAAACCTACCATTTGTTGATGAGAACGGACAAGCCATTACAAATAATGATATGTATAATCCTTATTGGGGATATGGATGGGGTCCGACTTCATGGCGTTTGCATAAAGGTTTGAATGTAAATCTCAGTGCATCCGTGTTTGCTAACTTTGGTAATGGATATAGTCATGGCGCAGGTTTTTCTCAAGATATTTCGTTGATGTATGTGACAAACCTATCGAAAAAAGCTACATTAGCAGTGGGTGGTTATATAAATAATGTAACCTATGGTGGTTCCAACTACACAACAGCTGGTGTAAATGCTATTTTTGGTTATCGTTTCAACGAACATTGGAGTGCATACGCATTTGTACAAAAAGCATTTAATTCTGGCAATTTTCTTCCTTGGACAATTGGGTATGGTTCATATAGTGGTTATGGAATAGGACTTTCTCCAATGTATTTAGGATGGGGATACTCTCCTTATATGTGTGGTGCTTATGGAATGGCAGCCAGTAAGTTTATGGACAGAATAGGTGGCGGTATAAGTTATCAGTGGGGAAAATATAATCAGAATTCTATCACGATAAGCGTAGAGTATGATCATATGCCTAATCAGCGTAGCGGTTTTTATGATTTTAACAGATATAGTTATCCTGCAACAAGATAGTGATATAAAAGGGAAATAGCGTTTTAATAGGGACGTAATGGAGAGTATTCTTTAGGGAATACAAAGAAAAACCAAAATAAATCCTTTATATTGCCAACGAAAAGTATGTGATAATAAAGTTTGTGTACTTTATAATAATGCCCGTTTTGGAATACAAAACGGGCATTATTATAAATAAAATATTAGACGTGAAGTTATATATTAAACGATTCAGAAAGATGAAAGTCGTTTGAAACTTATTATTATAAAATGCATAAAACGTAATTACAAAAAATAAAAATGTAATTACATTTTTATTTTTTGTAATTAC
>NZ_JABZSJ010000064.1:0-14035 GCF_015262605.1 Prevotella aurantiaca
TGTCACATAAGAGAGAACGACTCTAAAATAAGCACATTTTTGTCATATAAGCCAACAATTTATTAAAACCAAAAAAATATTACTATTATAAAAGAAATTATATGTTAGGAGTTATATTAAATGTATTACATATACTATCAGCTATCTTTGTCGCTTTCTTGTGTTTAAGACATTTATATAGAATGTTCAAGAAAATTAAGGTGAAAGATTGGCGCTCAGTAGTAGAAGATGTCATAATTTTAGCAATATGTACCCCTATTTTTTATCGTCATTTTTTTGTGTGGTATAACCTGGGAAAATCTTTCACTGAAATTATAACTTATTTTAGCTAAGAAAAAAAGATGGAGGTAGGAGTATTATTGGTTATATTTTTGTAACAGTTGCTCCTTATAGGCTTTTCATATTTTTAGACGAGTATAATTTGTAGGTATGAACATAAAAAAAGAATATGTTCGCTGCAAAATTTAATGCATTATTAGTATTTGTATTTACTCTTTCAGAGTATTATCGTTTTTTGATATCCAAAATTTGAAAGATGCTTTCAATGTTATTATAAACTATTTCAATTGAGAGGGGATTCTAAATAACATATTATGGAAGAAAAGAACCGATGAAGAGGTAATAGACAGTTACAATTCTGCTAGACGTACAAATTCAATAAGAATTATAAAAGTCTAATGGTATTTTTTATTTATACACTAATAGTTTTGGGCTATCTAAAAAGGAAAGTCCAAAACTATCTTTTTTTGCTATAGAATTTATAATTACAGATTTGTATTGATAATTGATACAGAACGTTAAGTGTCTGTTCAGAAACTCTATTCTGTTGTGTCTATCTTATTTGTAGTTCCACCTATCACTGTGTCAATTTATATAGAAAAGATATATAGAAAAAAGATATTTACAACTTATTAGTTCTCAAACAATTACACGAAGGGTAAAAAAATATAATAAGAAAATATTTTTTTTATATTATAAATGCATCGTTTTTATATTACAAAAAAATAATTTTTCATATAAAAATTTGAAAAAGATAATTTCCTTCGAAATCTGACATATATTATTTTTATCCAGACGATTTATTTGATACAAAAATCTTAAGGAATAACGCTAACAAGAATAAATAGAATATAGAAAGTTCTGTTATTTCTATAGTCTTTAAATAGAACAATTGAGGCAGTATTTTATTAAAGACATACAAACAAGTAGGCTTAATATAGGAAGTAATCCACCTTTAGGCTTAAACTTAATACCTTACATTACCACAAGTATAAAAGACAGAATGACGAAGCCAAAGATTTGTACCATCATGTTTTTTCTTATTATGTTTTAGAATTTTCTTAAAACGAAATTTGTTTGCATGATTTTTAGGGTGGGTTGAATAACAAAATAACTATTGTGCATACATTTGTAGTTGCATAATGGGATAAAGAGCAGCACGAATGAATCGTAAAAATCCTTTTCCTTCGGTATGAAATAGGTGTTTATAATTCTTCATACACTGATATTGCAATTTCAGGAAAGGTAAAACACCATTTTGCAATTCTAACTCGAGTATAGTTTTTGCAGCTTTTGCCTCATCGTTATTTGCATTTACATAATTTAAAAGCAATAGTTTTGCTGCAAAAATAGGGCGTATGTGCTTTCGTGTTTCCTTGTAATGCTTTATTCCCCACCACAACATATATAAAGCATTCTGCCACGATGGTAAACTTTTTTTATAATCGTTATAAGTAGTAGCTGCAGAATGTCGGCGGAAATTAACCAGTATTTTGTCGATGAATACGATGTTTTTATGTGCAGCCGCCACTATTGAAAGTGCAGCATCGTACATAGAATATTTAAAAATGGAATGTTCTAATGGTGGTAACATATTTATAAGTTCACGGCGAAACAATAATGTATGTCCAGGAAGCCCTAAAAAACACATTCGAACAACATTTACATTACGTTTTCGATGGTCGAAATAAGCAAACGAACCATCGGTAGAAAAAGGACGCGAAAAACCAGAACAAAGTAAGTTTTTACCAATACTTTTCATCTGATTTTCTATTTTGTCGGCTTCCCAAATATCATCTTGGTCGGCAATAGCTATGTATTCTCCTGTTGCTCGCTGCATAGCTGAAACGAAATTGCCATTAACCCCTCGCTCAGAATCGTTTTGAAAGACTTTTATAATATTATGTCTGGAAGCATATTCTTGAAGAATTTCTACGGTATTATCGGTAGAATGGTCGTCTTGCACAATTATTTCGTACAGTGGATACGTCTGAGCAAGGATTGAATTTAATTGTTCTCTGATGTATCTTGCACCATTGTATGTGCATAAGACGATAGAAACGCTTACTTTCATAGACATTTAATAATTAGAAATATAGATAACGCACGAGAAGTGAAACATTATAAATGATAAGGTATATTGCCAATAGTACAAGAAGAATACGGAGTTTCTGTCTTGTCTTGTCACTGCTATTACGAACGAAAAATGCTATAGAAAGTGGAATAACATATATCCAATGGGCAGTCATAATATAAACCTCGTTAATACCAAAGCCTAATCCGATGTGTAATATTATATCTAAAGCTGCAAAAGAAAGACACAGCCATAAGAATTTAATACGGCGCCCACACCAAATTCCTACGATGAAAAGGAGGAAAATCAATGCTTCGATAACATAATTGACTATCCAATCGTAGGTAACAATTACAGGACGACTTTTCATTACATCTTCTAAAGTATGCTTTTGGTGTAGCTGTATGGATTCGCCAAATAGGTTTTCTACAATTGTTTTGGGGCGAGAAGTGGAAACATCTGTCCAATTTAGGAAACGTTTATCGCTTACAGGCTTTCCCGAATGGGCTTTCTGCGGCAGTTTTGCTTCCGCTCTTAGCACTTTTTTACGATGCGCTTTCCATATTTTCTTAAAGATTTCTTCCTGCTTTGCGCTATCTTTAATCTGTGTAGTGTCCTTGAATGATGCAAACATTGCCCTACGTTCAGCTTTGATAGCATTACGTTTCTTTACCTTTGTCGCCTCTACTTTCTCCGAAATAAACTCTTTATGCTGCCACTCTCCTATTGCAAAGATGACTGCAGCAGGAAAGATGATAGCTAAAAAGATATTTTTTAGCGTGAAAAACCGCTTGCCTCGTGTGAAAAAGTTGGACAGAATAACCTTTAAGCCATTATTTAAAGAGATGCCAGCAGTAAATATAAATAGCAAAATTGTTTGCCAAATGCTCATTTCTTTCTTCGCTTTCAATTGCATTCCTGCAATATAGAGCGTTAAAAGAAGCATAAATAACGACAGAATAAAATGGTCTGGAGCTATGCTTGACAATAAAACGTGAGCAAAAGAGTAAAGGATAAAAGCCAAAATTGCGGCATCAAAGGAAGCAATTCCAATAATATGGCGTTGTATTCTCAACATCAAAACAAAGCCATACGTTGTAAAGAAGATTAAAATTAGAGCAACAATATAAACTGAAAAGTTTATTCCTGTTATGGCAATAAGCAGTTGATTTAACTGTGAAAAGGGATAATAGAAAAGTGCTAATAAGGGGTGGCGGTTTACATCATAGGCTAACGACCAGTCAGAAACAACTAAATAGGTTAGCGGATCGAAACCAGAAAGGTGGTAATTGTCTACAAATAGCTTGTAATAATTGCTCGATGGTTTCGTAAACAATGGTATATATTTCGCAATGGCAAGTGTTTGCAATAGTAATTGCCATACGAAGAATAAGCCAACGGGTAGGCGTTCATCTCTTTTAATGGTAAGAAAACCTACAAAAACATTCATGAGATAAGGTAATAAATAATTTGTCCACCATTATAAACCCATAGCCAGCTTGTCAATAAAACCAACATGACGCGCAAAATAAAGCGTGATTGGTGCGAAAGAATACGCAACAAATAGCCTATGGAAATAGGTATTATGAAAGCCCATCCAGCTGTCATAATATATACTTCGTTGATGGCGAAGCCCATAATAACATGTAATGTGAAGTCGCAGGCAAACCATAATAAGAGCATTCGCATAAATTTATAACGCCAACCAGCCAAAATTCCGGCTAAAAATAATAACACAATAATAGCTTCAATAACATAATTGGCAATCCAGCTATATTTAACAAAGATAGGACGATCCCACAAAACGTCTTTCAAAAGATATTCTTGATGCAGTTGAATAGGTTCACCAAAGAAGTTTTCAATGATTGTTTCTGTACGAGAAGTAGAAATATCCATTAGTTTTCCTATTCCATCGCTACTTGCTGCCCTTCCTGTATGAGATCGTAACCATGCATTTCGTTGCTTAGTATGAGATTCAAACTTTCCTGGTTGTTTCTTTTTATTGTTGTTTACAATCTTTTTGGTAAACTCTTCTTGCGGAACTTCTACCGTATAATACTGCAATTGTTGAATTCCAAATAGCAAAAGCAATGGCAGAACCACTCCAACAGTTAGATATTTGAAGTTAAAAAACCTTTTGCCATTTGTGAAAAGACCTGCTAAAATAGTTTTTCCTGCATTAGAAGCTGCCATTCCTGCTGTGAAAAACATCAATAAAAATGATTGCCATGTATTAATTTCCTTTCCTTGTTTTTGCCTTATTCCAGCAATATATAGGGTCATTGTAAGAAGCATAAGCGATATTACAAAATGGTCGGGAACTATTGTTGGCAACAGGATATGCCCAAAAGAAAATAAGAATAGTGTAAGTAACGTTGCATCTTTCTGTTGTAATTCCAATACTTCACGAAAAATACGATAGGTAAAAATTACTGCGTAGAATGATGAAAAGACGATAATAATCGCCATAAAGAATACTGCAAAGTTGATACCAACAGCGTTTATAAGCCAATGGTTCAGCCAATATAATGGGTAAAGCAGTGTTAAAAATAATGGATGTCGAATGGTTTCAAAATGGACACGCATTCCAGAAATGGTTATCCACGACCAGTTATCATAACCCGACATACGGAAATTATTGGTAAATAACGACCAAAAACCTCCATGTGCGCCCATTGTATAAACGCCAAAATGGCTACCTATGAGCAAGGCATTGAAAACTAAAAAGACGCAAAGCATGGCACATGCCAATAAGCGTTCTTCCTTTTTTACTGCAAAAATACCAAATACAGACATTCCTTTCCTTATTAAAGTCTGCAAAGTTACACATTTATAATCTATCTTCCAAGTAATATCGTCTAACTATTTGTGTTATAGTGATATTATTTCCGTTTTAAAAATAAACGCACCAAGACAAAATTAATGGGAACGCAGATAACAAAAACAGGAATCATTGCAAGACCTTTGGATAGTCCGAACCAAAGAAATAGAGATAAGAAACCTGTTTGCAAACTATAATTTACGATGTGTGCAAAAGCAAAACCTGCTCCATTTTTTGTTGTAGATACTACCTTGAAAGTGAACTTTGTAGACGCTATATAGTTAAAAATAAAGCTCACCAAATATCCAACCGTATTAGAAATTCGCGGTTCTATCCACTTTATTAATAAAAGATATATGCCGTATTGCAGAGCCGTTGCTAAGATTCCAACAATACCAAAACGCACGATTTCACCGAACTTTTCGTTCTTGTCTCGTTTTCGAAAAGGCTTATAATAACTTTTGTCTGCTTCTTTCAGCAAGTACTTATCGCCTTTGCTATCTCCGAAAGCCAACAACTCATAAGCTTCTCTGTAAGGAAACACTTTTTTAAGTCGTTTTGTTTTCTCTTTTCCATAACAGTTTTTTGTTATGAATTGTCCTGTTATTGTACCTAAACGAAAATCTATCTGTGTTCCTTCTATCTTTACTTTATCGCCAAATTCATCAAAAAAAGGTTTCACCCAGTTCTCAATACTGGCCGTAATTACAATAACGCTATCTCCTTCAGCAATTGCTTTGCGTATTGTTGCAAGTCCTCCTTTTCGCATGATATTTTGTTTTGCTACAGCAAAATCTTTGCAAATTCTGTTAAACTCATCTATATCCATTCCTTTAAAGAACCATGAAAAGATGCGTTGTTTTGCTTTCCAATTTGGATAAAGATGTAGTTTCATTAATAAGATAATAGGTGCAAACAGAAGAAAACCAAAAAAGGTTTTCCCAAATCCTTTTGCATATCTGATAAATTCAACAAAAGAATCTTTTGTCGTCAGTGTTCCGTCGAAATCAAAAGCATATACTTTCATGATGCTATAAGAAGTATATTATTATAAAGAAAGTTAGACCGAATCCCAATACTATGCATTGTATGAAACGATCATGAAGAATAACTTTTGTTGGGTCACCGCTCTTTTTATCTACAACAGCAAGCTGTATATAGCGCAATAATCCCAAAAGAACAAAAACACTGGTTAGGTAAAGGTTCTCAGTATGGAAATTTGCAATGGTTTCAGGACTTACGGTATACATGATATAACATACCAAAGTAACACTTGCTGTAATAGTAATGGCTTGGTTAATGAACGTTAGATTATAACGAATTGTATTCTTTCTCGGTGCTTCTCCTGTTTCGTTCATGCGTAAAACATCATCACGTCGTTTGGCAAACGAAAGAAAAAGCATCAGAAGGAAGGTCATTAACACAATCCATTTACTCAGTCTTATATCTGTAGCAATACCTCCTGCAAGAATACGCAGCACAAAACCAAACGCAACAATACAAACATCAATAATGGCATGTTGTTTTAAAAATAAACAATAAGCCACATTTAAAACCCAATAAAAGCCAACGACTCCAGTAGTTTCAATACACTTGTTCGGAAGAAAAAGTAACGAAACCATCGATAAAATCACCATTACTATCATAATAGCATATCCTTGCGCAATACTTACTCTGCAAGAAGCTAAAGGTCGGTTACACTTTTTAGGATGGCGACGATCGTCTTCAACATCTATAATATCGTTCAGACAATAAATGGAAGAAGCAATAAATGAAAAAGCAATCATTGTGATGCAACCTTCGTATAGCGACTCCAAATGTCCTAAAGCTCCACCAAAGAAGATTGGAAACAACACAACAAGATTCTTTATCCATTGGTGCGGACGTATCAATCTGATTATTTCTTTCATCTTTCTTGATTCCTTTCTATTTTCGTTGTTATCTTCTCAACTCCTATATGCAGGAACCATGCAAGGGGTAAAGCTATTACAAGGGTTGCAAAAAACTTTGCCCAATAGTGCCAACTAAGTCGTTCGATATAGATAAGTATAAAATGGTTGTGCAACAAATATAGCTCTAAACTTATTCCACCCACAAATATAAGTGCCTTGTGGAGGTATTTATTTGAAGCTTTTTTTAATACGATGCAAAGCAGAATTATTCCAGTTATGGTGAGTGGGATATATAGCATTCGCTCCAAAAATAGCGGAAAACGTCCATGCCTTACCTGTTCCAAATAGATACACGTAGCAAGCATTCCGACAAACGTCAGTAATATTAGCCAAATAGAGCTTGCTTCCAAAGTTCTTTTTTCCTTTACTGTCGCTCCAAAGTTTAGTCCTATTAAATAAATCGGAACCCGACTCCAGAATATTTCAATATGTCCCACAGTTTCATTGATAGGTACAACATACTTAACAGCAACGCACCAAGCTATCATTATTGCAGGAATCCATCTATAAGTGGGGTGTTTTATAATAAGCGACAAATAGGCTGGTGTTATCAAATACAGCATCATGGTTGCTGGTATGTACCAAAACGTAAGTTCATCGTTCAACCAAAAATCCCAGTTTATCGTAATATCTCCGATTAAATCAATAATATTTGTACTATTTCCGCTGTGCTTTACCCATGGAATAGCAAGAAAATCTGGTATGTAATACAACGATGCTAGAATGAGCCAAGCAGGATAAATACGTAAAAGTCGCTTCTTAAAGAAATTCATTGCATCGGCATTCCTCGTCCATGAATACCAAAGACCAATACCGCTAAGGAAGAAAAACATATCGACTCCAATATTTCCCATGCGTCGAAGTCCAAAAAAAGCATCTGTACGAGGTACACTTACATGGAAAAGCATAACGAACAATATCGCTAAGCCCATCAGTTCGCCTCGATACTTACTAATATTTGCAAGTTCTATTCCTTTTTCTTTCATCTCAAAACTTGGGTGAAGGCACATGCCTCATTATTTCTTTAAACAACCATGCCACGCATACAGAAGTAATCATATAGAGCAGAAGTCCTGTCCAATAGTCTCCACTGCGCGAAATGGGAATTATAATTTTTCGTGTAATGGGATGCGAAATAAACAGCGCTGCTGATATAACGCCTAACCATTCAAATGTTTTTGCTATACCGAAAGTAAATTGGGGAAAATGTTCGTGCCAGTAAGTCAGCAGTTTTACAAAACTAATTCCTGCCGAACATATAAACATAGGAACAAAAAACCAGGTTAAAAAATTATTGCTACCAAAGCGAATAAAGAGTAACGACACAATAAACGTTATCCCATAGATGCGCAATTGTATGTTACGCATATACTTTGCATAAAGCAATCCTAAACCAAAAGGCAGCATTCCGCCTACAAAATTATACCTCCAACGGTTCAATGCTTCTCCATTTGGCTCACAAGATAGTTGTATTAGTGTGCAAATAGCAATGAAACCTACAATCCATGTCCACCCTTTTTTGTATAAAAACAAGCGGTAAACCATGTATAATTGGAGCATTAAACCAAAAAACCAATAAGGACCAGGCCATATAATATCATCAGGATTGGGCAGAAGGTTATTGAACAATCCCATCTGTGCCACAATATCCATTACGTCGTAGTGATGTTGCCCTTCTGTTATGGCATCAACTAAGACGAAAGCAGAAAAACCTACTATCATCATACGGAAAAGTTTCAGCCAGTGATAACGCAAAAAACGAAAAGTATTGGGTTCGTGTATAGTGCTGGTATTCTGACTGGGTGATACTGGTTTAGCATTCTCATACTTCGCTACTAAACCATAAGCTGATAGGAAAAGGAAGATAGGTACACCATAATGTCCAAAGAATGACAGCAAATGAAAAAAGGTGCGGTCGTTAAAGCCATGTGCCATAACGTTGTTAAACCAATCCACATTATGTTGGTTGAATTGGTACTCGTTTTCCTTCACAATAGGACGGAGCCAATGGCAGTAATTATGAAGTACAATACCAGCAATCGCAATGCCACGTAAGATGTTGCACTCTGCATGACTCAACGTCTTATCGACTATACCTTTGCTAACAGTAGAATTTGTTTTGCTCTCCATATATTGTGGGGTTATAATCTTTAAAATCTACGGTTTCATCGCTATTTCTTATTTTGTTCAGCCACCAGTTCATCGTAGTTGGTTTTGTTTTTAAGTATTCGAGGACGCTTCTCATTGTATTGCGGACTCAAAATATCATATTCACTTCGATAGTCTTTTGCTTTAATGCCGCCTAAGTGCAATAGTAAGTGTGGCAAAGCGTCAGTCATAAAACGTTTGTCTTTTGCAGCTTTTATTTGTTCAAACACCTCAGGGTGCTTCTTAATATATTTCGGAGAACAATATATCCAGAAAGGAACTTTGAACTCATAACGTGCCAAATCGTAGTCGATTTGTGCAGAATGGTTACGACATATTATACTTCTTTTGCCTTCAAAACATTCTTCTCCGTGGTCGGGCATATATATTACTACTGCCTCTTCGTTGGCAAAACGCTTTACAATCTGGTCCACTATCGAGTCGTTGTATAATACAGCATTGTCGTAATGTGCCAACATATAGCGGCGTTGCTTGGTTAGTTCTGGACGCTTCTTTTTGTATTGTGCAGCTCTAAAGTACTTTCTATTTTCAGGATAGCGTCGGTTATACGACACATGACAACCCATAAGATGGAATATAATAAGGTTGTTGTCTTTGTTCTCTGCCTTCAATGTCTTGTCATAGTCAGCCAATAATCCTTCGTCATAAGTATGTAAACGTGTGTTTCGTGTATCGAACATCGACGCAGATAACTCTTTATGATTCAAAAAGAATCCTCCACTGAAATCGTATACGGCTTCTTTTGCTTGGGGAAGGAATTGATTGGTGATGAAGGATACATGATATCCTGCCTTTCGGAATAGTTGTGGGAAGAGCGGATAGTCGCACCATTCTCCTTTTTGACCAACAACATGTAGCGAGAAGATATTCTTAAATACGAAACTTGTAAGGTTCCATGGTGCTACAACATCAGTGAAAGGTACCAACAATCCCGACTTTTCCAACGCAACTTGCCGTGGTGTAGTCTTCATAAAATAGCCATATTGCTGCGAATGGTGTGGTCCTAAACTTTCGCCAATAATTAATACTATGTTTTTTGCATCAAAAGTGCAGTCTTGAACAGCAACACGATCTTTTGCATCTACCAATCTATCTATTTGTTGGGCGGCTAAAAGATTGGCATAAATACTAAATACAAGTCGGTAAATTGGGGTATAGAATACTGCGCAATCAGGTGTTGTAAGTTCGTGTTCTACAGCTCCTATTGTTTTCAACGAGAACATTTGCGCCATTTCACGCTTATTATGGAACGACGAAATAGCCGAAACTACAAACAGAATGAGCGTAATTATACCGATGAAAAGGCCACTTTTCTCTTTTACGACATTGAATATTACAGGGTATTTTATATTCTTTCTTTTGCGATATACACTCCATACCATTAGCAAACAATGCAAAAGCACGATGAGTAGTAAAAATCCTACACTTGATGTTATTACTTCGGCATTGATATAGCTACTGAAAAACTCGCTTGCTTCGCGCTTATCAGTTTCTGCAACCAACAATAACATCGAAGGATTAAGGGGAGATTGGAATTTCACCCAACAAAAAAGGTCGGCAATGCTTGTTGCATAGGCGATAGTATAGAAGACTCCAACTATCCAGCAGCGCACACGTTCAGGTATCAGTGAAAGAAGAACACAAACAATATAAAGATCGAAAAATAATTCCAACCAAAGGTCTCCATATACCGACACATCCTCTCGGTTGGTAGGAAGTTCTGCGTATGCAACAAAAATACCAACGAGATACATAAAGAAGAAAAAGCGGAAGTTACTCTTAATAGGGTTCCCTACCTTTTCTAAAAGTCTGGTAATACTGCTTAAAATAGTCATTTTCTAAACTTTGCGACAAAGGTACGGCAAAAAATAGGATTATTCAAGTTTTACCACCTAATAATCCTTTTTCTCCTGTTTGCCCGTTTTGAATATATGAGTTTTTATCTTCTGTTTTCAATCAATTTACAATGTAATGCGTATATATTACAGACTAAGAAAAAAAGCATTTTTTCAAGCACATCTTAATTCCAAAAAACTTTTATTATAATCCATCAAAATTATAATTATAAATTTTATTTTTGTAATTATAAATTTTATTTTTATAATTAAAAATTTTTGTGTTTGTTATTATAACTTCAAACAGCTTGATTATATCGAACAAACTTTACTAAATATATAGGCATCTTGGACAGAAGATTTGCTTTAAAATTAGTACCTTTGCATTAGTAAACACAACGTAATAATAAAACAAACAAATAAAAAGGTGTTGTGATTAACTTTAAAAATAGTACCTTTGCATTAATAAACATAATATTAGAGGATTAAAATAATAATCAAAATACACATTGAAAATGGAAGAAAAAGAACCTAAATCGCACATATTAAACTCTCAAATGCTTTCCAAAGACCAAAAAAGACTGTTTTGGGCTGAAAGAACTATCGAAAAGTTTAAGGAGTATGATAAAAAACGAACTGAATATGTGTACAAACTCGAACAGAACTATCAGACGTTGAGAAAAAGATATGAAGAGCTTGAAGAAGAACTTTATGGAGATGATAAAGAGGCTTTATCAAAGAGAGAGAAAACAAGAAATAAAAAGATTGAAGAATACAATAGAATAATGCGTGGGGAGCATGCCTTACAAGTCATGCAAAAGAAATATATGATTGATGGAGAATACACAGATGAATTTCGTGCTTTTCTTAGTGATTTTAAAGCTGCTATGGCAAAAGAGTTCCGCGACCATCTTATAGAGAAGAACAAGAAGCTAACACGTAACAACGAGAGTTTGTTATGTGAATTAGTAAAATACCGAATGCGTATCAAAGAGTTGGAACAAAAATGCAATAATAGTAAATAAATGATTATCGGCTTTACATTAGCAAACACAACTGTATATTAATTATGTCAATTTATGAAATTTTCTTTTTCTTGATATCGCTTGTCCTTATGCCTTTCTTTACACATGGTGAGCCTTGGTATGTAAAGTTGTTCTTTTTAGGACTATCTATGCTCTTTACCCCAATAATAGGTATACCATTATACAGATATTTTGCAAAGTAATTAACTTTAAAATTAGTATCTTTGCATTAGCAAACAGAACTATTTATTATCTTTGCTTTCATAATAAAAATAAGACTTTTAAAAACAAGAACAGGTATGTTGATAATCGAAACTATTTCATTCCTTATAACCCTCCTTGCAATGCCCTTTGTTACTCGTGGCACACCGTTTCTTGTAAAATGTATCTACTTGGGGCTTTGCTGTTGTTTTACTCCTATAATAGGAATTTCCCTTTACAAACATCTAATGAAATAATATCCATCATTAGGAAAAACTGTCCTTTGCACTAAAACTGTCTGTTATTATATTTGCACTTAAAAGGTAAATATGGTAACAGAAAGTCTTGTTCATAAGAAATTTGTTCACGACACTCTCCATCAGGGTATCTCTAAAATATATACTACGCAAGAAAGCGTTGTACGTAGCAATTATCAGATTCGCTCGGGGCGTCTTCTAACGTCCCTTTCTAAACATTCTTCTAATACAAGTATTTCGGGCGAATCTTATACCATTTTCGTACGGATTCTGCCTTATCTTCGCTTCTTAGATATGGCATATCGTCTACGAAATGACCGTATAGCCAAGCACAAACGGTGCAACCTTGCACTTTAGTTGTGATTAGCTTTAAAATTAGTATCTTTGCATTAGCAAACACAACTTTCGTCTCAGCAGCGATTTGCTGTTTGAGATTTCGAATCTGCGTTGCATTTCTTCCATACTCCTCACGTCGTTGTTTCCACGAATCAGTATTCTTTTTCCCTGCAAGTTCGAGAGATTCCATTTGACGTTGGAGTGACTTGTTGCGCTCTCCATGATTATCAATTTCCTTAGAGAACTTGCGAATATTCTGCTGCGCCTTGTCTGCCTTAGCATTTACAACGAGTGTAACTTCGTCTTCAGATAAATGTTTTGCCATAAATAAAATTGTCTGTTATTACCTTTTGCAAACAAAGGTAATAACAGACAATAAAGCAGGAAAGGACAAAACTGTCTGTCTATCTGCTGAAAGCAAAGAGAAAAACGGGGATTCCTACGAGGGGTGTAAAGAGTATGCAGCAACCAATGTAAATAAGGCAAGTTCTCCAGCACCAATCGTCAGCCTTTATAAAGAATGGAATTGTTATCAGCGTTATGATTATTTCGAGAAATATCCACATAGTTTTTGTTTTTAGTTCCTGCGACAAAGATAAGCAATATCCTTGAAACGCACAAGTAACAGTTTGGTTATTTTTTCTATTGCATAGGATAATTGATTATGCAGAGAGTTGCGAACCTCGTCGGTAAACCCATAGCGTAGCTCTGGGAATAGGTGTTTGTAAAGAATAGGCCATACAAGTTTATTATAAAGATTAGTTGTGATTAGCTTTAAAATTAGTATCTTTGCATTAGCAAACACAACACTTACGAAAGACGTTGAAAGCGGGAGGTGTTGTGATTAGCTTTAAAATTAGTATCTTTGCATTAGCAAACACAACTTCGGGAGATTGCAGGTGTTCTTGGTGTATGTTGTGATTAGCTTTAAAATTAGTATCTTTGCATTAGCAAACACAACGAGGAGTATCCGTAGGCTCTTCGATAGGAAGTTGTGATTAGCTTTAAAATTAGTATCTTTGCATTAGCAAACACAACGATTTGTAATTTATTTGTTTCTGCAAATGGTTGTGATTAGCTTTAAAA
>NZ_JABZSJ010000065.1:0-13594 GCF_015262605.1 Prevotella aurantiaca
CATTACTAAAATCCGTGAGCTTTTCAGCCTACCAAATGTCCATTACGCCTAAAAAAAGCTATAATACTCAGGCTAAAAGACATAAAAAAACCGTTGAACTATTTGAGTTCAACGGAGATTTCTTTAAATGTAAGTAAACTTAATTACTTAACTGTAGCTGTATCAGCGTTAGCCCCTACTGCAGGTGTATCAACCTTGTTTGTATCTTGGCGTGTAGTATCAACCATAGATGTGTCAACCTTAGATGAATCTGTACCTTCAGCTGGTTTACCTTTACCATCGCAAGATGTCAAAGAGATAGCTGCGAAAGCTACTGCTACAAATAATAACTTTTTCATTTTCTTTGCTTTTTAAATCTGTAAAACGATCATTAGTTTCTTAAAACGATGCAAAGGTAGGCATTTTTTTTAATTGTCGCACGTTTTTTAATATTTTTTTTTCACTATTTTTGTAACCATTTTATATTCTATTGATTATTAGACGATTACAGACGTAGATTTTCTGTTAAATATTGCTAATAATGATTTTCAATTACCCATGATGCTCTATTTAAGTCTATAAAGGATAAAGAAAAATGCTTGATTCCTTCAACAAAAAAGAATTAATTATGACAAAACGCAAATATACATGTGAATAAGAGCAAGTTTACATTATTATAAAAAGAACAACCACATATTATTGTACGAACACTTAAAAGTCAGGTATGTCAGGCTATAAAATCATAAAGTCAGACATGTATAAGATGTAAAATTAAGAAGTAGACTTTAAACTTGCAAAATATTCTCAACAAGTATGCTGAAATTTGGAGGTATGGTGGAATAACAGTACCTTTGCAAATTATGATAGATACATCTTCATTTCAAGGTAAAACGGCAAAGTTCTATACCTTAGGGTGCAAACTTAATTTCTCAGAAACAAGTACTTTCGCTCGTATGTTGCGAGAAATGGGCGTACGAGAAGCTAAAAAAGACGAAGTTGCCGATATTTGCCTTATAAATACTTGTTCAGTAACAGAAGTTGCCGACCACAAGTGCCGCCAAGTCATCAATCGAATGGCAAGGCAGAATCCGAATGCTTTTATTGTAGTAACGGGGTGTTATGCCCAACTCGAAAGTGAACGAGTGGCAAATATTCCTGGAGTGAGTTTAGTGTTAGGAAGCAACGAAAAGGCAGATTTAATACAATATTTAAGCGATGCTTGGAACAAATTCGATGGACAAGATCAGCAAGGAACCTTCCATTCTGTAAAGACAAAAGAAATTATTAAGTTCCAACCCAGCTGTTCGAAGGGTAATCGTACACGCTATTTTTTAAAGGTACAAGATGGTTGTAACTACTTCTGTACCTATTGCACGATACCTTATGCACGAGGATTTTCACGTAATCCTGACATTGCATCGTTAGTTCAGCAAGCTAAACAGGCTGCTAAAGAAGGTGGAAAAGAGATTGTACTAACAGGTGTAAACATTGGAGACTTTGGCAGGACAACAGGCGAAAGCTTTCTTGATTTAGTAAAAGCATTAGACCAAATAGAAGGTATTGAACGTTTCCGAATAAGTTCGCTCGAACCAGACCTTATCGATGATAAGCTTATAGAATACTGTGCGCAGTCGCGTGCCTTCATGCCTCATTTCCATATACCACTGCAAAGTGGTTCGGACGAAGTTTTAAAACTAATGCACCGAAGATATGACACAGCATTGTTTGCTCACAAAATAAATCTTATAAAAACAATCACACCCGATGCTTTTATAGGTGTAGACGTTATGGTGGGTTGCCGTGGTGAAGAACCACAATATTTTGAAGACTGCTATAACTTTATTTCAACTTTACCAATCACTCAACTTCACGTATTCCCTTACTCAGAACGTCCAGGCACATCGGCACTTTCCATTCCATACGTTGTAGATGACAAGGAGAAAAAACGTCGAGCACATCAGCTTTTACAACTTTCTGACGAGATGACACATAGATTTTACACAGAGCATATTGGACGCAAAGCCGAGGTATTATTCGAGAAAGCAGTACGCGGAAAGGCTATGCACGGATTTACAAAAAACTATATTCGTGTAGAACTATCTCCTGCACAAGTACAAGAATCATATGATAACCAAATTATGCAAGTGCGCCTTGGCGACTTCAATTTCGATAAATCTGCATTAAAAGTAGAACTGTTATGAAAGTAGCCATTGTTATTTTAAACTGGAATGGGCGCGCTATGCTGCAGCAATACCTGCCATCTGTGGTGCGCTACTCACAAGCAGAAGCGGAAGTTATCGTAGCCGACAATGCTTCGACCGACGATTCTTTGCAATGGCTTGCAGAGAATTTCCCCCACATCAGAACCATCGTACTCGACAAGAACTATGGGTTTGCAGGTGGCTACAATATTGCATTGAAGCAGGTGGAAAGCGATTACTACATTCTGTTGAACAGCGATGTAGAGGTAACACATCATTGGCTGACAACCCTTATCGAAGAAATGGACGCCCACGAAGAGATTGCAGCTTGCCAGCCCAAGCTGCTTGCCGTGCACGACAAGGACGCTTTCGAGTATGCAGGAGCTTCGGGCGGGTTCCTCGACAAGTATGGTTATCCTTACTGTCGTGGCAGAATATTCGACAAAGTGGAAAAAGACAACGGGCAATACGATACCAATTCCGAAATATTCTGGGCTACGGGAGCTTGCCTTATGATACGTTCAAAAGACTATTGGGCGGTAGGCGGACTCGACGAACGCTTCTTTGCGCACAGCGAAGAAATAGACCTTTGCTGGCGTTTGCAGCTTGCCGGACGAAAAATATATTGCTTTCCAACCAGCTATGTCTACCATGTAGGAGGCGGAACATTGCCCAAATCTAATTCAAGAAAGACTTTTTTGAACTTCCGCAACAATCTAACAATGTTATGGAAGAATCTTCCTGAGGAAGAATTAAAGTCTATAATGCGTAAAAGATGGGCGCTTGACTATCTCGCAGCTTTCCAAATGCTGCTATTGAAATTAAACTTGGGCGACTTCTTAGCAGTAATAAAAGCAAGAAGAGCATTCAAGAAATGGCGCAATACGTTTGAACATACAAAACAAAAAGGTTACAAAGACAAGCGCACACCCTACTCTATCCTTTGGCAATATTATGCTAAGAAGAGTGATACTTTCGACAAATTAAAAGACATATAAGTGTTAAAAAAATACACAATTACACCAATTATAAGCCGAAAACAAAGAAAATTACATAACGTATTTTAAGATCTTTAGCTAATTAGTTGCATTATTAAATACTTTTTAGTACTTTTGCGGACGATAACAGCATTTCAAATAAGTAAAGAAAATACAAGTGAATAAGTTCTATTATATATTGCTAGCATTTTGCATAGCTCTAAATAGTTGCCATATAAAACTTTCATCTGAAGATGAAAGTGCCAATGACAACATTGTAGAGATAGAACGTTACGACCGTTTACAATACCGTTATCTTACTACGGGAGACTTTTCTGCATTGCAACAAATGAATTCCGAGTATCCAATGGAAACTCGTACACTTATTGAAGACGTTGTCCAACTTGGCAATACAACAGACCCTGACATCAATACAAAATTCTTAAAGTTTTACCAAGATACTACTTTACAAGCACTGATCGCATCTGTTGAGTCGGAATATGCTAATGTTGACGACCTTAACGAGCAACTAAGTGTAGCTTTTAAGCACTTAACGCATAAGCTTCCTAACTTAGAGATACCACGCATTTATGCCCAAATATCGGCATTAGACCAAAGTATTGTTGTTGGAAATGGTACAGTAGGTGTATCACTTGATAAATATTTAGGCGAAAAATTCCCACTATATCAGAAATATTACTCACCATTACAACGTCAACAAATGACACGCGAGCATATTGTCTCCGATTGTATTTCGTTCTATTTAATGAGTGTTTATCAACTAAAAGAATCCGATAAACGACCTCAATTAGAGCGTGATCTTCACATAGGAAAGATAAATTGGGTCGTTAACCAAGCTTTAGGCCGACGTACTTTCCGTACAAAATATGTTGTTGCAGTGGAAAATTATATGCAGGAACATCGTAAAACCTCATATGATGAACTGTTGAAAATAACTGATTTTTCAAAGTTTAAAGTGCTTTAAACTTGAATGGTACGCCTCTTATTTATTCATTATAGCGACATTTTGACTTAACAAAATGACAACAGAATTATGTTCTGGATACATTTTTCGAGGATATAATCTTCTTCCCTCTACTGGATCATAAGAGTTAATATACCTTTAAAAACAAGCTACTTATCCTTACGAAAAATCATAGCTAAGCTTTGACTTTGCAATAGATCCCATTTTGAACAACAAAAGTGCCTGTTTTGCGAGGCAAAATAGGTACTTTTATAATATAAAACCGATTGTTTTACATTACCCTGATAACTAGAAAGATACACGACACCATGTGTTTCCAAGTGAATTTACACTCTTTATCTCTTTTTCTAACTTATAAAACAATTTGCGAAAGTAAAAATAAGGTAGCTGGAAAGTGTATTATCCCATTATAAAAAGTGAACTATGAATTTTGTTGCCTCGTTACTCAAACAGCATCTAAACAACTCAAGAAAAGTTGAAACGTCATAGAATAAAAAAAGAGCACTTTATTAAAAGTACTCTTAGATAGTTAATTGCTATTATTTTTGAGCCTCTTGTCGGATTCGAACCAACGACCCCGAGATTACAAATCACGTGCTCTGGCCAACTGAGCTAAAGAGGCGGAGGT
This sequence comes from Prevotella aurantiaca, assembly GCF_015262605.1. Classification (NCBI taxonomy): domain Bacteria; kingdom Pseudomonadati; phylum Bacteroidota; class Bacteroidia; order Bacteroidales; family Prevotellaceae; genus Prevotella; species Prevotella aurantiaca. The sequence continues at coordinate 4,771 of NZ_JABZSJ010000065.1, forward strand.
GGGCAAGCTACTCTTATCGCGTCGCTACAACCTTCTGCCCTTGCTACGTTCCCATCCTGGGGGATTAAAAGGGAGCTGACCGTAAAAGACTTGCCCATATTATCTTTTCATTTCTGAAAAGCCAATGCAAAGATAGAAAGAATAATTGAAATAAAACAAGTTCGTGGCACTCTTTTTGCGTTTTTAACAAAAAAACATAATTTCACAATAGCTATACCTTATTTATAATATAATTTCTGTATTTTTGCAGTATGAAATATGAGGAGATAACACAACTCCGTGCCTACGCACGATATGATGGAATATATTTAGCTATTGTATGGGCAGCAAGTTTCACTTGCTTCTTAGCATCGCCTTTACTTGCAATATTAGGAACATTTAGTTCCCTAATTACATTATCTACCCCATTTTTTGTAGCTTACAGACTAAAGATTTACAGAGAAATTGGACTAAAAGGTATCATCTCGTTCAAACGTGCTTACTTCTATTGTATGCGTGTTTTTATGAATGCTGCCCTACTTTTCAGTTTGTTACAATGGCTCTATATGACCTTTTTAGATCATGGAAAGGTGATAAATATAATATCGGCGATAACATCTTTGCCTGAATACGATAGCTTTTTTACAGCCTTAGGAATAAGTAGGGAGGAATTTACAGCGACTCTACCTGAAGCTTTCTCTCCAACTACAATGGTGATAAACAGCTTGATGTACGAAGTTCTCTTTGGCGCAATCATCAGTCTTATCGTGTCAAGCATTATGGCTCGGAATACAAAATAAAAGAAACAATACTTGAAGAAATACAATATATGGACATATCTGTTATAGTACCGCTCTACAACGAAGACGAAAGTTTGCCAGAATTGCACGCTTGGATTTGTAGAGTAATGAATGCCAACCACTTCACTTATGAGGTTATCTTTGTAAACGATGGCTCTACAGACAAAAGTTGGGAAGTTATTCAACAACTCAGCAAAGAAGATAAAAACGTGCGTGGTATAAAGTTTCGCAGGAACTACGGCAAGAGTCCTGCTCTATTCTGTGGCTTTAAAGAAGCTCAAGGAGATGTTATTATAACAATGGATGCAGATCTTCAAGACTCTCCTGACGAGATTCCAGAACTATATAAGATGATTACTGAAGAAGGCTACGACCTTGTAAGTGGTTACAAACAGAAACGTTACGATCCACTAACAAAGACCATTCCGACCAAACTCTTCAATGCAACAGCACGTAAAATAAGTGGTATTAAAAACTTACACGACTTCAACTGTGGACTGAAAGCATATAGAAAAGCTGTTGTGAAGAATATTGAGGTGTACGGAGAGATGCATCGTTATATACCATACTTAGCAAAAGAGGCTGGGTTTAAGAAGATTGGTGAAAAGATTGTACACCATCAAGCACGCAAATATGGCACTACAAAATTTGGCATTAATCGTTTTTTTAATGGTTACCTCGACCTTATAACACTTTGGTTCTTGACTAATTTCGGTAAGAAACCAATGCATGTATTTGGTTTGTTGGGCAGTTTTGTATTCTTCATAGGTCTTATTGCTTTCCTTTTTCTCATCATTGAAAAGGTAATTAACCTACTAAATGGTGTTTATGGCGACTTACTCACAAACCATGCAACGTTCTTTGTCGCTCTTACAGCTATGATTTTAGGTACGCAACTCTTCCTTGCAGGCTTCTTAGGCGACTTAATTAGCCGTAACAGCGATAGACGAAACGACTATTTAATAGAAGAAGAAATAAACTTATAGAACAAAGAAAGGTTTAAGAATATGGTATTTACCATATTCTTAAACCTTTCCTCCTTGTTATTTATTCCTCAACTGATAAACACAGATAAATAATGAATAAGATAACAAATAAAAAGCTATTATGGCAGCTTCCTTTCTTGACATTGCTCATCATAGGTTCCATTTTCATTATAACACAACAACGTTCTACTCCCTATCAGTACAACGAAGGACAGGTTTTTGGTACATTTTACCATATAACATACCAAAACGACCAAGACTTACAGAAAGAAATTGAAGCCGAACTCAAGAAGATAGACAACTCTTTGTCTACTTTTAATAATCAATCTGTCATCTCAAAAGTGAACAATAACGAAGTAACAAAACTCGATGAACCATTTATAGAGATCTTCGACAAAGCGAAAGCAATATCAAAAGAGACTGACGGAGCTTTCGATATAACAGTTGCACCACTGGTAAACCTATGGGGGTTTGGTTTTAAACAAGGAACAACACCATCTAAGCAACAGATTGATAGTTTAAAGCAACTCGTTGGTTACGAAAAAGTTTCGCTTATAATGGGCAAGAGAATAAAAAAAACTGATCAACGTATCATGCTTGATTGCTCTGCTATTGCTAAAGGTTACGGCTCAGATGTGATTGCAAGGCTATTCAAAAAGTATGATATTAAGAACTTTATGATAGAGATTGGTGGTGAAATCGTCGTTAGTGGAAACAGCGAAAGCCGTGTTCCATGGAAGATTGGAGTAAATAAACCTATCGAAGACAGCACCAATACGAACACAGAACTACAAACAGTTCTCAACATTACCAACAAAGCTATGGCAACAAGTGGTAATTATCGTAACTTCTACTATAAGGGTGGAAAGAAATTTGCACACACAATTGACCCTAAAACAGGTTATCCTGTGCAACATTCTCTTCTTTCAGCGACTGTTTTAGCAGCCGATTGTGCTACTGCTGACGCCTATGCCACTGCCTTTATGGTTATGGGAATGGAAAGATCTAAGAAGGTTTTGGAAAAGCATAAGGAGCTTATGGCATACTTCATCTATTCTGACCATCAAGGTAAACTAAAGGTTTGGTATAGTCCAGAACTGGAAAAGAAAATTGTTCAGTAAATAATTACTGATAAAGAAATACTCCAAAACGAATGCTTCAGATATACGATAAACTTCTTGAACTACCTTTGTTCCTTGGTATTGGAGCTACTGATTTAGCAGAAATCGTTAGTACAACCAAGTTTGGATTTCTTAAATTGAAACCCAAAGAGATATTAGTAAAGGAAAACGACAAGGGTGGTAGGCTATATTTCCTTATGGATGGCAAACTCATAGTAGAAAGTCATGCAGACAACCATAGCTACAGTGTCATTGAAGAAATAACAGCTCCCACTGCCATACAGCCTGAGCGTTTATTCGGATTGGTACAATTTTACTCCAAAACTTTCGTTGCAGCAACTAAATGCAATATATTATACATTGATAAAAGCGAAGTTTTAAACCTCACAAACAATTATCTCATCTTCCGTTTAAACCTCTTGAATATGCTTTCCACACAGGCACAACGTTGTAGTCGCATACCTTGGCAGCAGCATCCAAAGGACATTCAAGAGAAATTTGTTTACTTTGTAAGAACACATTGCGACCATCCTGCAGGCAAAAAAACTATTAAAATAAATATGCAAACCTTAGCTAATGAATTGCATGAAAGTAGGCTTAACGTCTCAAAAATGTTGAATGCTTTAAACAAAAATAATACTATCGCATTGACACGAAGCGAGATTAACATTCCTTCATTAGAAAAATTGCGTTAAATGTGTTATACTCTTTTGCTTATACATAGTTTTTTCAGTAACTTTGTAGCATATTAGAGAGAAAGCAAAACATGACAGAAAATACAAACACGGAGGGACAGCAACGCCTGAATCCCTTCTTTGAGCCATACAATACTCCACACGAAACTGTTCCATTCGACAAAATAACGCTTGCCGATTACGAGGAAGCTATGTTAGAAGGAATTCGCCGTGAGGACGAACAAATAGAGAAAACAATAAACGACCCTGAAGAGCCTACTTTCGAAAATACACTTATCCGTGAAGATGAAGTGGAAGGACGCAAGCATTACTACGACCTCCTTTCACGTGTCGAAAGTGTGTTCTTCAATATGTTAAGTGCAGAAACTAACGACGAAATGGACGCTTTGGCACAGAAGATGAGTCCAATTCTAACAAAACATGCTAACGATATAAGCCTTAACCCCAAACTTTTCGAGCGTATAAAGGCTGTTTATGAAAAGCACCGCGAACTTACTCCCGAAGAAAACAAACTACTTGAAGAAAGCTATGATGGCTTTGTTCGCAGCGGTGCATTACTGAGTGAAGACGACAAAGATAAGCTTCGCAAACTTACAGAAGAGGCCAGCATGTTATCATTGAACTTCTCACAAAATGTATTAAAGGAGAACAAAGCATACAAACTCCACATCACAGATGAGCAAAAGCTTGAAGGTCTGCCTAAGTCTATTCGTGAGTCAGCTGCTGCAACAGCAAAAGAGCAAGGTCTTGAAGGTTGGGTATTTACATTAGATGCGCCAAGTTATGGTCCGTTCCTAATGTATAGTACGCAGCGAGATCTACGAAAAGAACTCTACATGGCACATAATACGCTTTGTATTAAGGCTAACTCGGAAAACAATATTAATATTTGCAAACGATTGGTGAACCTTCGTAGAGAAACAGCACAGTTGTTAGGATACGAAAGTTATGCCGATTTTGTGATGAAATATCGTATGGCCAGCAATGTAAAGAATGTCTATAACTTACTTGACAACCTTATTGATGCATACAAACCAACGGCTATTAAAGAATACAACGAACTATGTGAGATGGCGACAAAGCAAGAAGGGGACGACTTTAAGATGATGCCATGGGACACAGCATACTATGCGCATCAGCTGAAATTGGCAAAATACAACCTCGATCCAGAAGTTTTGCGCCCTTACTTCGAAGTAAACAACGTAATAAAAGGCGTATTTGGACTGGCTACTCGCCTTTATGGAATTACCTTTAAAGAGAATAAAGACATTCCTGTTTACCATTCTGACGTGAAACCCTATGAGGTTTACGACAAAGATGGTAGTTATCTAGCAGTGCTTTATGTAGACTTTTTCCCGCGAAAAGGCAAGCGTGCGGGTGCATGGATGACAGAATACCAAGGACAACGAATCACAAAAGAAGGTAAAAACATACGTCCGCACGTATCGTTAGTAATGAACTTTTCAAAGCCTACCGAAGATAAACCAGCATTACTACGCTTAGGTGAGGTTACAACATTCCTACACGAGTTTGGCCATTCACTACATGGTATTTTTGCAAACAGTCGTTTTGAAAGTCAGTCGGGAACTAATGTATGGTGGGATTTCGTAGAGCTCCCATCGCAATTTATGGAAAACTTTGCAGTAGAGAAGGATTTCCTGCGAACTTTTGCTTTCCATTACGAAACGGGAGAGCCTATGTCTGATGAACTCATTGAGAAAATTATAGCCAGCCAGAACTTCAATGTTGCAATGGCTTGTCTACGTCAAGTTAGCTTTGGTCTGTTAGATATGGCATACTATACACAGCAAGAGGATCTTAAAGAGGATATAATTCCATTTGAGAAAAAGGCATGGGAAAAAGCCATTATCGGTGAACAGATAGACGGAACCTGTATGACTACGCAGTTCTCTCATATCATGTCTGGTGGTTATGCAGCTGGATATTACAGCTATAAGTGGGCTGAAGTACTTGACGCTGATGCTTTTAGCCTATTCAAAAAGAATGGTATATTCGACCAAGCTACTGCTCAGAGCTTCCGAGACAATGTTCTTTCAAAAGGTAGTACTGAGCATCCTATGGTGCTGTACAAACGCTTCCGTGGACAAGAGCCTACTATTGATGCGCTCTTGGAACGCAATGGTATAACAAAATCAAACTAAAGGAACAACATATATCCATATATAAGAAGAAAACATGAAGATGGAAAAGCAAACACTTCTCGACTATCGCTACCTACGTATGGCGCGTGTTTGGGCAGAGAATTCCTACTGCCAACGTCGCCAAGTGGGTGCACTGGTAGTGAAAGACAAGATGATTATCAGTGATGGATACAACGGAACACCTAGCGGTTTCGAGAATATTTGCGAAGATCAAGATGGTATTACTAAACCATACGTATTGCATGCCGAAGCTAATGCAATAACCAAGCTGGCTCGAAGTGGCAATAACAGTGACGGTTCAACACTTTACGTAACAGCTTCGCCTTGCATTGAATGTGCGAAACTTATCATTCAATCGGGCATTAAGCGTGTGGTATATGGAGAAAAATACAGACTTACCGAAGGCATCGACCTACTTGAGCGTGCTAATATAGAGGTTGAATATTTAAATCTTGAAGACTATGAGTCAGAACAAGAATAATCGTTTCATGCCGTTGTGGCTGGCATTGTGTGTTGTTATCGGAGTGCTTGTTGGAACATTCTATGCCAATCACTTTTCAGGAAACCGCCTAAATATAATTAATAGCGGTAGTAGTAGGTTGAGTAACTTACTACATATCATTGATGACCAGTATGTTGACTCGGTTAATATTGATGAATTGGTAGACAAAGCTCTACCTCAAATCCTTGCAGAACTTGACCCCCACTCAGTTTATATCAGTGCTAAAGATGTGCAAATGGCAACAGAAGACTTAAAAGGTTCGTTCTCCGGAGTAGGTATAGAGTTCACTATTCAGCAAGATACCCTACACGTTCAGAATGTTATAAAGAACGGACCAGCAGACAAGACAGGCGTTCTTGCAGGCGATAAGATTGTTAGTATCGATGACAAACCATTTGTTGGAGATAGCGTTACCAACGAAGAAGCACAGCATAGACTAAAAGGGCCGAAAGGTTCTAAGGTTAAAATCGGTGTAAAACGCTTTGGAGAGAAAAACGTTAAGTATTTCGTGCTTACCCGAAACGATATCACTATGAAGAGTATTTCAGCAACTTACATGCTCAACGACTCTATCGGATATATCCGGATAAAGAATTTTGGCGAACGAACTTATGCTGAAATGCTGACAGCACTACAACAACTAAACCTTCAAGGAGCTGACAAATTGGTTATAGACTTGCGTGATAACTCTGGCGGATACCTTGAAAGTGCAGTTCACATGACTGAAGAATTTTTGAAAAAGGACCAACTTATAGTTTACACGCAGGGGCGAAAGAGTCCGCGACGTGAATATAGAAGCCGCGGAAAAGGTAGTTATCAGCACATTCCTTTGGTAGTACTCATTAACGAAGGGTCTGCATCTGCTTCTGAAATCTTTGCAGGAGCCATTCAAGACAACGATCGTGGTACAATCGTAGGCCGCCGTTCGTTTGGTAAAGGTCTGGTGCAGCAGCAAATACAATTCCCCGATGGCAGTATGATTCGCCTAACTATAGCGCGCTATTACACCCCTTCTGGACGTTGTATACAAAAGCCTTTCAAGCCAGGAGGGCTTGCTGCATACGAACAAGATATGATGACACGCTACCAACATGGAGAGTTCTTCTCACAAGATAGCATTAAACATACAGGTCCAGCCTATCACACAAACAACGGACGTATTGTTTATGGTGGCGGAGGCATTACGCCTGACATCTTCATACCAGAAGATACGAGCGACATAACATCATATTACAAGGAGGCAGCAATGCGTGGACTCATTCTGCAATTTGCTTTCAAATATACTGATGATAATCGTCAGACACTGAATAAGTATCCTGATTTGATTACTTTATCAGACTATTTAAAAGGTAATAATCTTGTAAACGACTTTGCAAACTATGCTGAAAAGAATGGATTGCAGCGGAGAAACAACCTAATTCATAAGTCACATTCATTATTAGAGAACTATATTAACAGCCGCATTATCTATAATATGCTAGATGAGCAAGCGTGGAACCAGTATCTAAATCGTGATAATGATATGATAAAAGCGGCTATTAAAGTTTTAAATAGCGGCGAGGCATTCCCAAAGGCACCTATTAAAGGGGGGGGAATGGCAAATAATAAACAAAGTAAAACTACATAAAACATGATGAGGCTTATCGAGTCGAAACGACTTGATAAGCCTCATTTTCGTTTCAAACAAGCCCACATAATCTTACTTATTATGAATAAATCAGAGTTAAGAAAAGAAATCAGAATTCGTAAGCGTCAATATACACAAGAGCAGCTTAAAGTTCTATCTGCACCTATCATTGAACGATTGCGCCATCATCCTAAACTTATTGCTGCAAAAACCATAATGCTTTACCACTCATTGCCCGATGAAGTATTCACTCACACCTTTGTAGACGAAATGGTAGAAGCTGGCAAAGATGTGTTATTGCCTGTTGTTATCAGCGAAACAGAAATGGAAATACGTCGTTATACAGGGGCTAAGGATATGGCAATAAGTTCGTTTCATATCTTAGAACCCATTGGCGAACTCTTTAGTGACTACGAAAGTATTGAGTTCATAGCTGTTCCTGGTATGAGCTTTGATGCTGACCGAAACCGCCTCGGACGCGGAAAAGGATATTACGACCGCTTTTTAAAGCAAGCTAAACGAGCATACAAATTAGGTGTTTGTTTTGATTTCCAAAAACTCAATAGTATCCCTACCGACCAATATGATGAGAAAGTAGACGAAGTTCTTTAATTAGTCGTCCCTTAAAAACTATATTTCAGTATAAAGTTTGTATTGACAAGCTTTATGCTGATTCTTTTTATAAGGTCCAAAAGAACTCTCATAGCTCTTTTGAAGTTATATGCTGCTGCAGCTAATAATACATTGATAGCATCTCCTTTCACACCTTTATAAAAGTTGCGAGATAATCGGTGGTCTGCTTTAAGATGTCCTATCGTTGGCTCTATACCAGCTCGTTTACAAAATAACTTGTGTTTCTTTCTCTTTTGGTAGTAGCTGTCTTTAGCTTTAGGAATATCTGGGATGAGTATCTTTGTCTGCCCAATCTGCTTTATACCTCTATACCCTCTAT
>NZ_JABZSJ010000096.1:0-2940 GCF_015262605.1 Prevotella aurantiaca
GGTTTACTATCTGCTCGTGGTATTCCGTATTCTTGTTGCATACCCCACGACTTTGTACCACTTCCAAAGCATCTGGGAAAAGAAGGACTGATTTAGTGGGTTGGGGGAGGACTGAAGAATTTGTCGTCATATTCTCGCAAATATGTCGTTATATTTAGTTGGAAATGACATCATATTTTCGTATATTTGCCGTTGAAAACCTAAGAACATGCCAGCCGATAAGGAAAAGTCCTCCCATTGACAGGTGGCGAAGCATCAAAGGCAGTACTTTGGAAGAAAATTCGTAATAATTAGTTAGCGGCAATATACGAAGTCTGTCGTCGCGATTGTTGAAAAGAAATAGAAGTTAAGCTATGAGCGTAGATAACGTATTAAGTAGAATCTTAGAAGTCGAACACGGATTTCAACATATCCTCGAAGGAGCTGATGAAATCCTTTCGATATACTCAAAGGAACAATGTTTTGAACTTGCCCTCACGTTGTTTGAGCATGAAGCCTATCAAGCCCGAATGTTGGCAACAACGATTTTGGGCAGATTGGCAACAGAAGATAATAATGCACTTCGTTTTCTGAAAGAGCGAATAAGCACCGACGAGAATTGGCGTGTGCAAGAAATGCTTGCAAAGGCTTTCGATGAAGTCTGCAAACACAGAGGGTATGAAGTTTCTTTACCTCTCATCGAAGAATGGCTGAATGATAACAATCCGAATGTTATTCGTGCGGTAACGGAGGGATTGAGAATTTGGACAAGTCGCCCATACTTCAAGGAAAATCCATCGGTGGCTATTGCTCTAATTGCTAAGCACAAGGCACACGAAAGCGAATATCTTCGGAAATCCGTAGGAAACGCTTTAAGGGATATAAGCAAGAAGCACGCAGAATTGATACGGCAAGAGGTGGAGCAATGGGATTTATCCAATCCTCGAATTCTGTTCACTTACAAACTTGCAGCAAAGTTGTTAAAGTAAAAACTTTTTGCGACTTTCTTTTGCTTCTTTTCTTTGGTCGCCTACTCGTGCAAAGAGAAAGAAAAGAAGCCACGCAAATTTTCGGTTTGTGTGGCTTTTACTATTATTCAGAAGGATATTTTTGCACTTTCGTTATTCTGTCTATGCGTTTGTTGGGCTGTCCGTCAAAAGCCCAATTTATTTCATCATCGGGCAAAGTGCTGTGAACGCTGCCACCCATCACCAACCCGCAATTTTGCAGGACTTTCTGCCGTGCTTCCTCCTTGCTCTCCGCAACCACATCAAACACTCCTTCAAAGACGTATTGTGTCCGAACTCTGTAAACTTTCTTCTTCATAATCTTAAAATTCAACCTTTAATAATCTGTATTCCTTTGGCTCTCCATTAGATAATTTGCGATGTGTGAGCCAAAAGTGATGTGCGCCATAGCCGTATGCAAAGAACTTGTCAAGTTCTGTTTCTTCAGCTATTTTGTTGATAGCCGACCTTAACTCCTCTTTGTTGTCGGATAGGGTTATTGCATTAATAACCCTAATGAGAATATGCGGTATCTCGTCCGCCCAATTGTAGATAATATTTTCAATCTCTGTTTTCATATCTCTGATAATTTAATGGTTCATACTTTATGCTGTTGCTTTCATTCTTCGGCTTATAAGACCTCGATTGGCGTTGACAAGGTTTACTATCTGCTCGTGGTATTCTGTATTCTTGTTGCATACCCCACGACTTTGCACCACCTCCAAAGTTTGTAATGATACTTCAATAGTTTCTATTCGCTTGCCTTCAATGGTAGCCGAAAGGATAAGGGAGTCCTCCTTGAGGTAATAGGCGTTGGAAAATACGCAATGGTGCATTGATACACCTTCTTCTAAATGCTCTTGTACACTCTCCAATACGTGGACTTGGATAGTGCCGTCTGTGAAACAGATACCAAAGAACTTGGATTTGAGTTCCTTGAAACGCTTTTCGTCTTCCATAGCCTTCTGCTGCTTCTGTTCTATCTCTTCCCTTTCACGCACTCTGAGAAGTTCCTCGTGTCTGCGGTCGTGTTCGCCTTTAAGGTCTGTGGGGCATAAATATTTTGGATTATGAATATCCTTTCCTAATCTTCTAAGTGTATCTACATAATCACTCCAAAGAGAAATGTCTGCTATCTCATAGCCGTTACGGACTGCAATCTTGTAGGATTGCCATCGTTCCTCAAAAGACTTCTTGTTACTAAGAAAGTAACGTAAATGGTCTGTGCTACCTGCCTTTAGCAATGTTTCCACACGGCTGTCTGTAAGCAATGCAGGAATAAGCTGGGTAGGCACGATGCCATAGAAATTATCCTTAAAACCATTTCTGCGAAGTATGTCTGTAACCTTGAACTTCGGATATATCGGTGAGTAGGCAATATGCTGATAGGCTTCATTATCGTTGCGTATCGCCATAGGACTATAATAGGAAAAGGTATCAACATAGTGTCCCAATACCCTCTGTATGGCAACCACAGCTTTTCGTCCCTGCATATTCCACCAATATTGCCCAATCTCAATTATAGAAGTCTGTGCTTTGTAACCTTTCTCCATACCCACAATAAGTAGGAACATACGTAATACTTGAAACTCTCCACAAGTGGTAAGTATAGTGAAATACTGCTTCTGCTGCAACTTGCGCTCATATGTGTCCTTGACCTGCAACTTTGCCCTGCAATAAGGGCAAGTACAAGTTTCTCTATGTTTGTTCATTACCCAACTATGCCCACAATCCATACAAGTAGTGCGACCTTTTGGCAATCGGTAGGCGAAGTGGTCTATGCACTCACGGAATGCCCACTTACTTTGTGTCGTGGTTATCGGGCGAAGATGCTTGCTTTGTTCCAAAACTGCCTTTTCAAATTTGTTTCTCGGTTTCATAGGCTTAAAAATCAAATAATGATGGTTGTACTTGGGTTGTTGCGTTCTCAGTCTTTTTCACTCGTGCGTTACGG
>NZ_JABZSJ010000097.1:0-2905 GCF_015262605.1 Prevotella aurantiaca
AGTAAATAAAAGCGTTCCGTGAGCTTTCAGCCTACCAAATGTCCATTACGCCAGATTATAGCTAATTTCATCTACCAGCGCCATGATAATGCCTGTAACTTCACCTCGTGTAAACGATGTACTGGATTGAATAGCTGCTGCAAGGTCGGCTGTTGAAGTTTCCCCACTGCTCACTACTCTTGCATGCCACTTACCACCACGATTGGCTTCTTTAAACTTACTTTGTTGTAGTCTGATACTTATTGCCATATAGTTATGTCTTATTAATTATCTTTTAATTAATCTGCAAACTTACATAAAATTCTCAAATTATACCCTATCTAATGAAGAAAACCACTTCTTATTTAGGCTAAATATGCTTATTTGTCTTATAAATGTTCAAAGACGAAGCACAATTTTATACACGAAGAAATAACTATAATTGTTTGAAAAATTGTTGTATAGCATACAGAAGTCTACTTCGAAGATTCTATTTTATGAATGAATAGAAGATGATAAAGTTGTAAAGAATTTATAAGATATATTTTTTATTATAACTATCAGATTTTCAATGTGTTGTAATAGTGCCTGTTTTGCGATGTAAAACAAGCACTATTACATTGCAAAATAGTCGATATTGCAACGCAAAACAAGTACTTTTGGAATATCAAACAACTATCAATGCTTTTCAATTACATTTTTCTTTACAAAACGAGGAGCTTTTATGCAGTTGTATAAAGGCTGTAAGAAGAATTTCTTACAGCCATAATAGTTCAGCTACAATTAAAATTTAATGATGAGAAAGTATGGATATGAGTAGCTACTACTTATTAAACATGGTAGACAGACTTGCGCTCTTAGTGTAGCAATAGCGGACGTTAATCTGAAGAAAGAAGACAGAAAACTGTAGTATTTAGAAAGAAAGGATAAAATGTTTCGTTTGTTATTTAAACAAGTCATCATAGGTGTGCAGCTGTTTTGCTATGATATTATGCTTGAATTAACGCAAAGCATTATATCAAAGAGATATAAACCCTGTTTTCTTTGTGTTCTAATACATTGTAAATAGCCAACTATGGAAACAAAAAACAACATTTTGTAATAAATGTTTAGTATTTGTTTTCGTTTGTAAAAAATATTAATTATATTTGCAACACTATTATATATCAGTGTTGATAAACACATAAAAGCATATACAAAAGAAGGCAAAAGGGAATCAGCTGCCTTAGTTGAGAGGAAAATACGGTACATTATAATTTGTTGATACAGCCACATCGCCCCAAACTGCCCACTCTTATGCATTCATTCAAACAATAAATAAGAACGCCGACAAACGGCATAAACAACAACAACTATGAAAAGAACTTTACCTATTATCGCACTTTTGATGCTGTCTGCCTTACAGATCTGTGCACAACAAAAGAACTATGACTTCCAAGAAGGAAAGCTCTATTACAAAATTACAGATGTTACAAAGCAGCTTGTAGAGGTTACTACAGAACTCAGCGAACTCTTGGAAGCAACTGGAACATTATATACGAAGCCTCTCGAAGGCGATATCGTAATACCCAATAATGTAAAACACCAAAACAAAGAGTATGTTGTAACTGGTATTGCTGACAATTCTTTTGGCGGTTGCATTAAGGTTACATCGGTATCCATACCTGCCAGCATTACAACTTTAGGCGAACAAGTCTTTCTTTCTTGTACAGGCTTGAAGCGTATTACGGTAGATAAGGATAATAACACCCTTAAAGATATTGATGGAGTACTCTTCAATAAAAGTGGAAATAAGCTAATTTCTTATCCTAACAAGCACTCTGTTAATTACGAAATCCCTGAAGGAACCGAAGAACTCAGCCCTGCTTCATTCTTCCTTTGCAACGAAATAGAGGCAATAAAGTTTCCTTCTACGCTGAAAAAGATAGGTATGCTTGCTTTCGGTCATTGTGTAAAATTAAGAGAAGTAACCATTCCAAATAATATTGTAGACCTTGGCGACTTTGCTTTCTATAACTGTACTGGTTTGGAGAAGGCTGTTATCAACGCTGATATCGACGAATTGAAACGATACATGTTTAGCAGATGCACAGCATTAAAAGAAGTTACACTCCCTTCCACAATAGAACATATTCGCACTTGGGCCTTTGGCAGCTGTGCCTCAATGAAGAATATTACATTGCCAGAAAGATTGAAAGACATAGAAGCTGAAGCTTTTAACGGTTGCGAAGCACTTGTTGAAATCACACTTCCAGCTGACTTGGAGAAAATCGGAATGTATGTTTTCGATGGTTGTAAGCAGCTAAAAAATGTTACTTGTCTCCGAAATACACCACTAAAAGGGGAAGCTATGGGTGATGGAGTGTTTGAAAATGTAGACAAAAATATCTGCGAACTAAGAGTACCTAAAGGCCATAAGGCTGAATATGAGGCTGCTGAACAATGGAAAGAGTTTGCTAAAATTATAGAACACGACCTAACGGGTATTTCTTTACCAGTCAGCCAAGATAATGATGGTGAAACAACAATCTTTAGTATTGATGGTCAACGTCTGCCCAAAAATGTACAACCATCGCACGGAATCTATATTATTAATGGTAAAAAGGTGAGCGTCAAGTAGTAAAAATATCATCATACATTCATAATTCTAATGAACGGCTGATTGCAAACCAAGTGTTTGTGACCAGTCGTTTTAGTTTGATTGATACTCACTGTCACCACGATATAACTCAAAAAAAAGGACAATAAGTCAACCTGCTCAATCAGTTTTTTACTTTCAAAAGTTAGTATAATATTCTTAAAGCAAAGTTATGCTTACTTCGTATCATTACTTATATGTTGTTGACGAATTAATAATTTAACATACTTCTTTGTGGCGTAATGGACATTTGGTAGGCTGAAAAGCTCACGGATTTTAGTAATGGAC
>NZ_JABZSJ010000066.1:0-12998 GCF_015262605.1 Prevotella aurantiaca
AATAAAAGCGTTCCGTGAGCTTTCAGCCTACCAAATGTCCATTACGCCTTATATTGCTATTTCAGTTCTTTCTTATAGCAAACGAGCTATTGATTTTTTAGCAGATTGTACATTATCGTACACAATTGCAAAAAGATTGTTTGTTTCAAAATTATTGTCTAATCAGGTTTCTTCCTGCATCTATACGTAGGAAGATAAATAATAATAGTGTGAAACCCCATAACGAAGAACCACCATAACTAAAGAATGGCAGAGGGATACCAATAACGGGAGTCAAGCCAAGTACCATTCCAACATTGATAAAGACGTGAAAAAGGAAAATGCTTGCAACACAATAACCATAGACTCGCCCAAATTTAAAAGTTTGTCGCTCTGCAACATACATCAATCGGAGTATTAAAGCTAAGAATAGTAACAGCACAGCTGCCGAACCGAGGAAACCTTCTTCCTCGCCAACCGTACAGAAAATAAAGTCGGTATCTTGCTCTGGCACAAAGTTGAGCTTTGTTTGTGTCCCATTCAAAAAACCTTTTCCCTGTAATCCACCAGAACCAATTGCAATTTCACTTTGATGTACATTATAACCGGCACCAGCAAGGTCTTCTTCTAATCCTAATAACACATTAATACGTACACGTTGATGGGGTTGCATAACATCATTCAATACATAATTTGCTGAATAGAAAAATGTTATTGACCCTATAGCAAACGTAGCTATAAAAAGATATTGAATTATTCGAGCACTCATAGCATTATAAACTAAATAACCTATAAGGGCTGCTGAAATTACAAGTTGTACCCAAACTATGTCGAAACGAATAACAAACTCGGAGAATAGAAGACAAAGTATAGTAATACTAAGAGAAAACAACAAGATTTTCTGCGCCTTTACCTTATCTTGTAAATAGGTCCATACCATTCCTGCGCTAAATAGCTGTACAAGTAAAAGAACGCTAAATTTTCCGACAGATGTTGGCGTATTCCAAAGCATTACATCATCATATTTAACACCTACAACAAAATATATTACCATAGCAACTCCTGTAAAAAGGAATGAGCCTGGCATACCTTCACGATAGAACATTAAGAAAAATGATAAGTAAACAAGTGCAGAACCTGTCTCGCGCTGGCCTACAATACATAACATTGGCAAAAATACAATACCAACTGCAGCCGCAAAATGCTTCCAATTAGATATAGTAAAGCCATAGGCCGACATAAATTTAGCGATTGCTAAAGCTGTAGCAAACTTTGCAAATTCTGCTGGTTGCAAGCGTAATGGACCTAATACTATCCAGGAACGTGACCCTTTTATGGAGTGAGGATTGAAAATCGTAGCAAATAACAACAATAATAGCAGGGCATAAATCACATAAGCAAAAGTGTCATAAATGCGATCGTCCATCATTAACAACACAAATCCAAGGCAGATAGATGTTCCTATCCAAACGATTTGCATACCAGAACGAGACGATAACGACAATATATCAGTATCGCCATAAGTATAACTTGCACCGCAGACACTTACCCAGCCAAAAGAAAGCAAAGCTAAATAAATGCCTATCGTCCACCAATCTAATGAACGAAGTACACCGGTTTGTTTGTTAGATTTATAATTACCTGCCACTTTCTTGCTTTTTATTCGTTTTTACTGCCTTTTGCTTGTCGTTTGTTTTACGACTTTCATTATCTTTCTTCTTGCTATTTGCTTTTTCTTTGTTCTTTTCTTTATCTTTCTTATCTTTATCTTTGTCTTTGTCTTCCTTCTCCGTTCTTATTCTTACTTCTTCATCCGCTTTAATAATAGGGTCGTTCAATGGTTGCTGACGCTTTTCCTTCTCCTTTGCCTCTCGTTCTGCCTTTAGTTCCCGTTCTCTTTGTTTAGCTTCCATATTTTGTTTCTCACGAACAAGCCTCAAAGAATCCTTTATATGGTTTACACGCTTTATCGAATCTAAACGCAAAGAATCTGAAGTACTAAGCTTTTGCTTAAAAGGATAACTGATATGACGCTTCTGAATTGATGTTGCCTGAGCTTCATCGTGAGGTGTTAACTTACCATTTATATATTGTTCCATCATTAAAGAACCAATTGGAACTCCATAAACAGCACCGAAACCACCATTCTCTACATACACAGCAATAGCAATTTTAGGAGACTCTACGGGAGCAAATCCCATAAAAACAGAGTGGTCTTTGCCACGATTTTGTGCTGTTCCAGTCTTACCTGCAATAGAATAACCAGGATGTACAGCATGAGCACAAGTACCTCCACGTGCAGAAGAAACCATTCCAGCTACAACTTCGTCAAATGCACGTGGTGTTCCCATCACCTTATGCTTCTTTAAATATTTCTCGTCCAAACGTTGTCCTTGAATCTTTCGTACAACATGTGGTGTGTAGAAATAACCTCGATTGGCAATAAGAGCTCCGAGATTAGCTATCTGTAAAGGAGTTAAATTTATTTCTCCCTGCCCTATCGATATAGATATAACCGACAATGGATTCCATTTCCCAAATGCATTGTCATAGAATTCGGCATTCGGAATTAGTCCTCGCTTTTCACCTGGTAAGTCAATTCCTAACTTATATCCAAATCCCATTGATACCATATAATCGCGCCAACGATCCATTGCAGCATCAAGGTTTTTATATTTTTGTCTATTTGACAACATATAATATAGTCCCCAACAAAAATATGCATTACAAGAAGTACTCAATGCTGGCACAATAGAAATTGGAGATGCATGTCCGTGACAACCTACATGAAGACCACGGAAAGAAAATCCATGCGGACAAGGATAACGAGTTGAATCGTTTATAATTCCTTCACTATAATAAGTAATAGCTTGACTTGTTTTAAAAGTAGAACCGGGAGGATATTGTCCCATAATAGCTCTATTAAGCAATGGCTTTGATGGATCAAGTGTCATTCTTTGTTGATTCTTTCCTCTCATCTTACCAATCATATCACGAGGATCAAAAGTAGGTGAAGAAACCATTGCTAATATTTGTCCTGTCTTTGGTTCAATAGCAACAATGGCACCTAACTTACCTTCCATTAAACGCTCTCCGAGTGCTTGCAAATCGGCATCAATACCTAACTGCAAATCTTTTCCTGCTTTAGGTTTCTGGTCGTATTGTCCGTCTTTATATCTTCCTTTTATTCGTCCATGAGCATCGCGAAGTAAAATTTGAACTCCTTTTTGACCACGCAATGCTTTTTCGTATTCACGCTCAATACCCTGTTTACCTATATAATCGCCAGGAAGATAATAATCATCTTTCTCTACATCACTTTGACTGACTTCCGCAACATCGCCAAGAATATGTCCAGCAATAGTAGCATTATATTGACGAATGCTGCGTTTCTGAATATAAAAACCTGGGAAACGATATAGTTTTTCTTGGAAAGAACTAAACTCTTTATCGCTCAACTGACTTATGAAGAGTTGCTGAGTAAATCGTGAATAACCTGGATTCTTTGTTCTATCCTTAATATCATTCATACGTTGAACAAAGAATTCCTTTGTAATGTTTAAAGCCTTACAAAATTCTAAAGTGTCAAGATGACCTTTTTCTTCGTTCATTACCACCATAATATCATAAGCAGGCTGGTTATAAACGAGCAGTTTCCCCTTTCTGTCAGTAATAATACCTCGTGAGGGAAACTCTATTTTCTTTAAAAAAGCATTAGAATCGGCGCGTTTCCGATAGTCATCACTTGCTATTTGAAGCGCAAACAAGCGTATCAAATAAATTGTAATGATAGCAAGTGCAACACCGCTAAGCACAAAACGACGTTTCTCAAAGTCATAATTCTTCATGCGCGACTCCTTACATGCTCAATCACCAATATTAAAAATAAGGAAAGCAAAGCACTACCACCAACACATTGTAGCCAAATAAAAATATTGAAGAAACTAAACATTTCCAAGCTAAAGAATACAAGACAATAAATAAGCGTCAAAACGATGCTATACCAAACATATTGTCCAAACCCAAGTGTCCCAATTCCGGGCTGTAAATCTTCAGCACTTTCACGTGAAGTAAATGGTCGCAACAAGTATGGCTGTATAGCTGCAATTAAAGTAAGTGAAGCTGCTGAAACTCCAGGAGTATTTGAAAATGTGTCAATAATCAGCCCCATGAGGAATCCCCACAAAATAATAGCCCACTGTGGATAGTTTCTTCTGAAAAGGAAGATAAAATAAATATAAGGTAATGGAGTTGCAAAACCAAACAAATGAATATGGTTTAGTACAAACACTTGTGCTAGTACTAAAATCAAAAACCAACCCAAAGTTTTTATAAAGTCTATATTCATTTCCTTAAATCTCTTACTAAAAACTTATTGTTTGACTACTACCCAACTATTCTTATGCAAACGCAATATGCTTATTGCACCTAATTTTTCTCACTAAAATCTGTATTCAAGTGCTTAATTGAATCTTTTGCAGCATCCATAACTTTCTTCTTTTCTCTTACTGCAGCATCATCAACGACACAAACATCGCGCAAATTGCCAAAATCTGTAGTTAATTCCACTGCTAAACGGAACGAAAGACCATCTTCAGAATTATAAACGTGCTTTATCTTACCAACTAAAATTCCTGCAGGGAAAATTGCTGAATAGCCACTTGTTACAATTCTATCACCTAATTTGAATTTTGCATGACGGGGAACATCGTCCAAATAAGCTATATTCTTTGCTCCTCCAGTCCATCGCAGATATCCAAAATAACCTCGACCTTGTATAGAACAACTGATATTCGATTTAGAATTTAATACAGGTAAAACTATAGAATAATGGGTGCCAACAAGATAAACTACTCCGACAACTCCATTTCCACAAGCTACACCCATATCTTTCCTCACTCCGTCCCATGAACCTTTATCGATTGTTATAAAATTCTCTTCCTTATCAAGAGAGTTGGATACAACCTTCGCATTAATGAGCTTAAATTCTGAAAGAAATCTATATTGTCCCTTTTGGACGTACTTTGGATCGCGAGTCTTTTCATAAAGTTGCTCGGATAGCTCCTTCACTTGACGTTCCAACTGTACATTTCGGTCAGTCAATTCACGATTCAACTTACCCATTGAGAAGTAAGAAGTAATCGTAGAACTTAGCTCGTAAACCTTTCCTGCCACAATATTGGCAGAGGTAAACCAAACGCTACCTTGGTAATTGTTGAAACGGAACAAAAGTACCAAACTGGTTATTTCCAGCAAAACAAAAAGAAACCAATGTTTATATTTGGCAAGAAATTCAGTGAGGTTATTCATTCTAACAATTTATCAACAAAATGAAAGCGACTATTGAAGAAATTATCTTAACATTTCTTCAACAGTCAGCCCTATCCTAATCCTTTATCTCATTAAGAATGAGAAACGATCTACATTATTTAATGCGATTCCTGCTCCCTTAGCAACACTATGTAATGGATCTTCAGCTACATGGAATGGAATATTTATCTTATCTGTTAAACGTTTATCAATTCCACGCAATAATGCACCACCTCCACTCAAATAAATGCCATTCTTTACAATATCGGCATACAATTCAGGTGGTGTATTCTCTAAAGCTGAAAGAACCGCATTTTCAATTTTAGCTACTGTTTTATCTAGACAATGCGCTATTTCTTGATAACAAACTGGAACTTCCATTGGTAATGCTGTTATACGATTTGGACCATGAACAATATAATCTTCTGGAGCCTCGTCTCCTAAGTCAGTCAAAGCTGAACCAACGTGAACTTTTATTCGTTCTGCCATACGTTCGCTGACACGAACATTATGTTGGCGACTCATATATTCTTGAATATCAGCTGTTAAATCATCACCTGCAACACGTATAGAGTTATTGCAAACAATTCCACCCAAAGAAATAACGGCAATTTCAGTACTACCGCCACCAATATCAACAATCATATTGCCTTCTGGTGCTTCTACATCAAGACCCATACCAAGAGCAGCTGCCATTGGTTCAAAAATAAGATAAACATCGCGTCCATCTGCATGTTCAGCAGAATCACGAACCGCACGAAGCTCTACTTCTGTTGAACCAGAAGGTACACCGATAACCATACGTAAAGATGGAGAAAACAAGCGATTACCGCTATGCACCATCTTGATAAGTCCCCTCATCATTTGTTCGCACGATGAAAAGTCTGCAATCACACCATCACGAAGTGGACGAATAGTACGAATATTGGGATGTTCCTTCTCATACATCAACTTGGCATCATTACCTACAGCGATCATTTTATCGGTACGACGATCAAGTGCCACTACAGAAGGTTCATCAACAACTATCTTATCATCACTGATAATGATAGTATTTGCAGTTCCCAGGTCCATTGCTATTTCCTGGATAAATGAAAAAAATCCCATTCTAAAAAATTTGATATGTGGTGAAAACGAGGAGTTTATCCTTCGTTATATTATTTATCTTTACTCTCAGTTTATATCTTTCAAGTGCTTACTTAATGCAAACTTCATTTTTTATTTCGCAAACCAATTATGAATAGCGGTATCGTAATGACTGCTAATACCAAATGCACGTTCAGCAAACATCTTTCGATCTTCAAGTCCTGTCTTTGCACCTTGTTTATTCAGTAACTGCAAAAGAACTGGGTATTCAGCTTTACTTGGTATAATAACAACATCATTGAAATTCTTAGCACCTGCTCGTATCAAAGAAATACCTCCGATATCTATTTTTTCAATAATATCGGCATCACTCGCGCCACTAGCTACAGTTTGTTCAAACGGATACAAATCAACTATAACCAAATCGATTGCAGGAATATCATATTCAACCATTTCCTTTTGGTCTCCACCAAAATTACGACGCGCTAATATGCCTCCAAAAACTTTGGGGTGCAAAGTTTTTACTCGTCCTCCTAAAATAGAAGGGTATGTTGTTACGTCTTCTACTTTTTGACATTCATAACCTAAAGATTCAATAAATTCTTGCGTACCTCCAGTACTGAGGAATTTAACACCCTCTTCATTCAGTTTCTTTAAAATATCCTCTAATCCATCTTTATGGAAAACAGAGATTAATGCTGTCTTTATTTCTCTTATACCAGCCATAATTTCATAAGATTTCGTTTTGCTTTGCAAAGATACAAAATACTACAGTAAGTAAACAAGAAAAATAGATAAAAAAACAATAATTCATATAATTATTATTCAAAACCAATGTAACAAACAGCATTTGAGCATTTTTCAACGATTTGCGAATGACGATATGTGAGTTATGTTTGGTATGTGTTCGCATAAAAAATAACGTCTAAAAAGAACTAGAAATTTGAAAAAGAAGTTTGTTTCAATATTTTAAGTATCTTTGCATCATGAATTTTAGCAAGACGATACTAAATTGGTATGCCTTAAACGGACGGGAACTTCCGTGGCGGCAAACCACCAATCCATACGCTATTTGGCTAAGCGAGGTCATTATGCAGCAAACGAGAATAGCTCAGGGTACTGCATATTGGGAACGTTTTATGAAACGTTGGCCTAATGTTTATGCATTGGCAGAAGCAACTGAAGACGAGGTTTTAAGAGAGTGGCAGGGACTTGGCTATTACTCTCGAGCTAGAAATTTACGCAAAGCTGCACAACAAATTGTAGAAAAAGGATATTTCCCACAGACTTTCAATGAGTTAATAGAAATAAAAGGGGTTGGCGAATACACTGCATCAGCTATTTTATCCATGTCGTTCGCAACTCCTATTGCAGTAGTTGATGGTAATGTTTATCGAGTTCTTTCTCGCTATTTTGGAATTGAAACTCCAATAGATTCTACTCAAGGAAAAAAAGTATTCAAAACTATGGCACAAGAATATCTTGCAAAAGAAAATCCTGCAGCATATAATCAAGGAATAATGGACTTTGGTGCTATACAATGTACTCCAACGTCTCCTAACTGTAAAATATGTCCATTAATAGAAACATGCTTTGCAGCAAATAATAACAAAGTGGCTGAACTACCTATAAAATCAAAGAAAATAAAACAACGCGAACGCCATTTCTCCTTTATATATATAAGGTGTAATGGTAAGACTGTTATCCGTCGCCGTGGCGCAGGTGATATTTGGCAGGGTCTTTGGGAACTACCCACAACAGAATTGGTTAGTAATGTTATTGAGAAAGCGGCTTTAATAAAAAAGAATGTAAAGCATATCCTTACTCATCAAATTATTTTTGCTGATTTCTATCTATTAGAAACAGATGTGTCTCCAACTCTTCCTACTGATTTCATATGGATAAAGGAAAACGAGATAGAGCATTATGCCCTACCTCGTCTTATAGATTTACTCGTTAAAAGTCTTTGATATTATTAATATGCTCTATGCATCTTTCTTACCAAACTTTGGATCAACCTTCAACAAGGAAGCAACAATGAAAGGGAAAATGCATGACACCATTACCAAAACAAAAAACGTGCTATAGCCTACAGCATCTGCTAGAGCTCCTGCAAATAAACCTGGTAACATCATCGAAAGTGCCATAAAGCCAGTACAAAGGGCATAATGACTGGTTTTATGTTCTCCTTGACTGAAATATAGCATAAATAGCATATAGGCACTAAAGCCAAAACCATATCCAAAGTTTTCTACAAAAATAGCAGCACCAATAGAAAAAGGTGAAGATGGCATTACAAAACCTAAATAAACATAAGCTATATTAGGCAGGGTAATGGCAAAAGTCATGGGCCAAAGCCACTTTTTTAATCCATCTTTACTGGCTACCATTCCTCCCAATATACCTCCAAGAAGTAATCCTACAACTCCAACAATTCCATTTATAACACCAAAAGTTTCTAAGGAAAGGTTTAATCCACCCTTATCGGCTGTGGCCCTTAGGAACAATGGCCCGACAGTATTCAACAAAGCTTCTGGTAAACGGAATAAAAGCATAAATGCAATTGCTATCAAAACCTCTTTTTTACGGAAAAAGCTTGCGAATGTACCAATAAATTCGTTGAATAGTTTTGAAGCCGAAAGTTGGTTATGCTCTATATCTGTATCAGGTTTTGGCAATACATATCTGTGGTATAGACTTAATCCTATAAACAATGCTGCCAAACTATAAAAAACTAACGACCACGAAAGTTGTACTTTCATATATTCGTGTAACAATCCTGCAAGAGCAACTAACCCCCCTTTTCCAACAACCATTGAAATGCGATAAAATGTTGAACGAATACCTACAAAGAAAGCTTGCTCGTGCTGTTCAAGACCTAACATATAAAAACCATCTGCCCCAACATCGTGTGTAGCACTCGAAAAAGCTAACAGCCAAAAAAAACAAATGGTACCTTGTAACCAGAACGATGTATTTATAGTAAAAGCAACACCTGCAAAAGCGGCACCAAGTAACATTTGCATGGTTAACACCCACCATCTTTTTGTTCGAATAAGGTCAAGAAATGGACTCCACAATGGTTTTATCACCCATGGAAGATAGAACCACGATGTGTAGAAAGTAGCTTCAGTATCGCTTAAGCCCATTTCTTGATAAAACACCAACGATACCAAGACTACTGCCGCATTGGGTAATCCCTCTGCAAAATAGAGTGTAGAAACCCACGCCCAAGGCGATATTTTCTTTTTAAGAGTCTGTTTTTGCATTATTTATAAGCATTTTATTAATGTGTAATTTCTTACATTGGTTGCAAAGGTAAAGAAAAAAGCTAACATAAAAATAGAAACTACTGCTATTTTATGGGAATGTTATCTTAACTTTGCAGCCACAAACGAATTTAGACAATATGGATAATCAATTTTCAAGAACAGAACTACTTTTGGGTAGCGATGCTATGGACACCTTAAAGAATAGCAAAGTGCTGGTTTTTGGTGTTGGCGGCGTTGGTGGATATGTTGTAGAAGTATTGGCACGCAGTGGCGTGGGCACAATAGCCATTGTTGATGACGACCACATCGGATTATCGAATATGAACCGTCAGATCATTGCTACTCATTCTACACTCGGACGGGCAAAGGTTGATGTTATGGAAGAACGAATAAAAGACATTAATCCTTCGTGTGAAGTAAGGAAGTTTCAAACATTCTACCTTCCTGAAGTGGCAGACCAATTTGACTTTTCACCATATAATTATGTCGTAGATTGCATTGACACTGTAGTAGCAAAAATTGATATTATAACACGTTGTCATAATCTTAAAACACCTATCATTTGTAGTATGGGGGCAGCTTTTAAAATGGAACCTACACAACTTATGGTTACTGATTTATTTAAAACTATAAACGACCCTTTGGCAAAAGTACTAAGAAAGAAACTGCGCAAAACAAACGTACGCAATATAAAGGTTGTTTATAGTCCAGAAGAACCATTATCATCTTTATCAATAGAAGAAAACCAAGAATCAAACTGTGAAATTGAAAAATCTGAAACTATTGCACATAAGAAACGAACAACTCCTGCTTCGAACGCATGGGTACCTGCAGCAGCTGGATTAATAATAGGTGGCGAAGTGGTTAAAGACTTGTGTAGAGCTGCTGAAACTCTGCGGAAAGTGAATGTGAAAGATTAAACACTATTAAGAATAAAAGGAAGAAAACTACTGGCTTAAATTTAGTTTCAAGTGTTAAATATCACATAAAAAACGTATAAATTTCAGGTTTCTAGAATATTTGAAAGCAAGAATTTTGTTTATAGTCTAAAAATTCTTAACTTTGCGCTACTCTAAATCATACATAGATATTTATATGACTAACACCATTACAGAGGGGAAGAATAGAGTATTACTCTATCATCTAATTGCAATTGTAGTTGTAAGCATTTGGGGTGCGACGCTTGTGAACACAAAAGTAGTGATACAAGGTGGTATGCGCCCTGACGAAGTATTTCTATCTCGCTACATCATAGCATATCTTGCTATGTGGACACTATCATATAAGAAGTTATGGTCCGACAATCTTAAGGACGAACTATTGATGGTGGCTTGTGGTCTGTTAGGAGGTTCGCTCTATTTCATACCCGAAAATTTTGCTGTTCAAGTAGGTTGTGTAAACGATATTAGTTTTATTCTCTGCACATCACCATTATTTACTATGTTTTTTGCTATACTTTTCTGCAAAGAAAAGCTAACAAAATCGCTTGCAATTGGTTCTCTTATTGCTTTGGTAGGTGTATCGTTCATAATATTTGGTGGAAACAGTGAATCCTCAGTAGTAGAAGATCGTATTTTGGGAGATGCTTTAGCTTTGTTATCAACTGCATGTTTTGGTGCATATTGCTTATTGCTACGTCCATTAAGTCAAAAATATGGTGCAGCATTTCTTACTAGAAAAATGTTCTTTTATGGTTCACTAACAAGTTTGCCATTATTTATTATTACACCATGGCAATTCCCATTAGATCATTTCCTTACAGATCTTCCTGTTACTTTTAACCTTCTTTTCCTTGGTTTAGTAGCATCGTTTTTCTGTTTTGGTGCATGGAGTTTTGTTACCGAAAAAGTGGGTGCTGTAAAAATAGCTAACTACAACTATCTTAGCCCTATCTGTACTGTCATTATTAGCGCCATTTTCTTAGGTGAAAAAATGACAGTCGAAGCTGCTATTGGTAGTGTGTTAATCCTAATTGGTGTATTCTTTGCCAATAAAAAATAAGAAAAATAAAATAATAAAACAGAGGGTGTGTCAAAATATAAATCCACCTTTCTAAATCTTACAGATTGAAATAACCCCTATAAGAAGAATCCATTTCAAACTCATTATTGAGTTGAGAAATGGACTCTTCTTTGCTTTTATAGGAGTTCAACTTACAGATTATAAGTTGTCAAGTTCCAAATTAGTATTTTGACACACCCTCTGTTTTGTTTAAATTTAAATTTACTTCAATATACTCATACATTTTTTACAATATTCGTGAAAAGACAGAAAAAGAATGAATCGGAAAAATTATAATTACAAAATAAAAAAACGTAATTATGTTTTTCCTATTTTATAATTATAAATTCGAGCGAATTATATATAAATTCAAAAGACATTTACGAACTACTGAAAAGTTGGAACAATTTCTATATAAAATAAAATAGAATCTTGAAAAAAACTACGAGTACGTTAAAGCTTATAAATCATAAGTTGCTGATTAGCAAAAAAAATGCGTGCTATTTACCAAGTATTTATAGTTTGCCATTACAAAAACTCATTTCTTCTAATTCCACCCAACCTGCATCTTTTATTTCACGTAAAAAAAGACGGGCACACATTTCCGCATCATCACCTGCACGATGGTGATGTCCATAAGATATATCAAATTGATCACACAGATAATCGAGTTTGTTGCAATCGAAATCATAAATATGACGAGCTGCACGCAGAGAACAATAATAATCTACTTCGGGAACAGGAATACCATAGGACTTTAAAGAATGACGAATACAACTTATATCAAAGGAAGCATTATGAGCTACTAATACAGGACATTGGCGTAAATATTCTGAAATTTCAGCCCAAACTTCAGGAAATAATGGAGCATCAGCTGTATCAGCAGGCTGTATACCATGTATTTGGGTGTTCCAATAATCATAACGATTGCCTTCAGGACGTACTAACCACGATTTAGATTGTACCACTTGACCTCCATTTACAATACATATACCAGCTTCACAAATTGAATTTCTTTTAGCCGTTGCTGTTTCGAAGTCGATAGCTATAAAATTTATATTATGCATTATGAATATAAGTAAGTATTAAACCTATTCTTATCAGACCATTTATAATTAAAAATAATGGTCATCGATATGGAATTTCTAACACAAACTTACATAAAATAATTGAATTAGCACCAAAGAGATAAAGAAATATATTTCTATCTAAAAGAAATGAATCATGTATACCATTTATAAAAAAATGAAGTATCGTTATAGAATGAAAATGATAAGTATAAAGAAGAATTAAATAAAAAAGAGGGTGTGTCAAAATTGATACATCCTCTTTTTATTCTTCCTTTACCTT
>NZ_JABZSJ010000067.1:0-12995 GCF_015262605.1 Prevotella aurantiaca
TAGTAAATAAAAGCGTTCCGTGAGCTTTCAGCCTACCAAATGTCCATTACGCCTAAAAGTTTAAGTTAATATTACCTTACTTAGTTATTGTAATGTTGTTTAATGCGTCTTTTTATTTTGCAAAAGCAAGTGCCGCAATTTTCTTTGAGCAGTTTTGTTTCTTCATTCAAATATCTTGTAATATCTGCAAATTTACTAAATTATTTTTAATATACTAACATTCAACTCTAAATAAATACCATATGAATTATTAAAATGAACATATATTTTTTATCTCTAATTATAAAAAAGCCCTGACCAAAAGAAGTTTGGTCAGGGCTTTTTGTTTAGTTATTAGCATCAAAGAGATGCTTTATGTTTTTCTTTTTACTTTACCAATACCTTAACAGTAGAACCATCGGACATCTTTACAATGTTGAGGCCACGTTGTTGAGTGCTTATTCTGCGACCATCTATGGTGTAACGTGCAACTTCCTTAAGTTCGCTCTTGTTCTCAGATACGCCTTCAATATCAGCAGGGTCATTAGATAAGTAGAATTTAGCTGCATTTTCAATCTTCCCGTCATTACGGATAATCATTGCGATTACTGCTAGTTTGTTATAACCTGCATTAACAATAGCCTTTTTCAGAATTTCCTTTGTAGGCAATTTAAGTGTATAAGTGTTTGTTACAACCTTACCTTCTTGAAGTTCTTCAAGTTTAGCTTGGTTGGTTGCTGAAGAATAAGAGCTTGCAAGCAATACATCGTCGAAAGTTAATGAAACTTTACTACTTCCGTATTCTCCACCCTTACAGAACGGAACAAGGTATGGATCATTATCTACTCGGTCGGGTCCAAATGATACATAATTGTTACTTTGTTTCCATGAAGATTCTGTTCCCTTAAGTTCATCACCAATTAGGACGTAAGCTATTTCGTATGTGCCACTTATCAAAGGTTCTATGGTTGCTGTAGCTGTAACTTCTGTGAAATCAGCATTATATTTACCTGAAACTGTTACGCCTATAGTTGAAACTCGCTCTAATACTTCTTTGAAGTCTATGCATATATCATCTTTACCTGCACCATAGAATGGATCCATTGCATTTCCTCGTTCTATCATTGATTGTGGCGCTCCATCGAATTTTAGTTTTGCATAGTTTTTGCAGTACATTGGGTCACTATCATTATACTGGTGGATTCCAATACCTACAAATTTCTCCCCGAACTTATCGCGTAATTTCTTCATACCAGCCCAACCGCGTGGGCACCATGGACAACCAGTTCCTGTAAATTCTTCTACAACAACACCTCTGTTTACTAGCTTACCAACTGTAAGCATTTTACAAGTTATAGTCTTTTCTTTAGATTCGTTTGCTTGACCATTTACTTTAGTAATAGTGATTGTTTTTGTAGTTGTGCCTGTATTTGCATCTGCTGCAAGAGGTAAGTCAATCGTAAATTGTCCACCATATGTTTTGAATGGAGGATTTATATCAAGATGCTGTTCTGCACCTAATGTGCCATCAGTAGCAACTGTATAATCGATACTGCTTATACTATTTTGCCCACTATTTGTAATGACAAGTTTGTTCTTGCCTATTGTATTTTTTACCAATACAATATCTTGTGTTGAAACAGGAGTAACTGAATTCTGAGCGAAATTACCTTCAACAAGAATTTGCATAGCTACTTTGCCATAATCATTTGATAAATCAGTCCACTCTGTTATAGTTTCTGAAGTGCGAATATAGAAACTATTGGCTTTACTATCTCCACCCCATGTAACAATTGGATATCGTGTTTGACTTCCCACTGCTGAAGAAATAGTGAAGCTATATCCTATATAAGCACCATCAGCACTAATAGTGTATGGATTTGTTAGTTCAATGTCATTAACAGCACCTATTTTATTATCCTCGTCGTCATTGAGCGATGCTTGATCAGCGTTCTGTACATAGTCGGCGCTATTTACATCTGATGGAAGAGTTTTAGAGATCCATACCTTTACGTTATTTGTGTTTTTATTATCGCGAAGATAGAAACGTATTGCTTTGATAGTTTTTCCAACAATGTCAGCATTGCCTGGATCAATACGGATAGCAAGATTATAAGTTTCTTCTCTCTTTGTACCGAGAGAGCTACGTTCTGTTTTTTCTGATTCATATCCCCACCACACCTGATTTGATTTAGGGTCAATCTTATAACTAGGTGACTTGTACGAAACGATTGATTTTACGTTTCTGGCATTATTAAGACCACGCTGCAATACTACTCTTTGTGCTTGGGTCGAAAGACTCAATACAAAAGCTAAGGTTAAAAATAAAAGTTTTTTCATACCTACAAAAATTTAAGTTAATGAATCCTACCGTATTTATATTACGATGTTATTTAACACGTTTGTGGTTTTGCAATATTTATGCAATTTATTAACAAATTATCTGATTTGATTTAATTTTGGTTTGAATTTAACACTATGTGATATTTGCAAATTTACAAAAATATTTTTAACAATACAACTTTATCATCATCAAAAGATGTTAAAACTTATGGGTGGGTCCACCTTTTTATTTCCTTTTTAGGGATTTCCCTATTATGGAGTAGAGAAAACTTATTTCAATAATTTTTCATATTATCTAAATTTGCACTATTGAAAAAATAAAAGATTATGATTATGAAACAAATTACTAAATTCTTAATGATGCTTTCATTGATTGCAATTCCTGTTACTTTTACAAGCTGTGGAAGCGATGATGACTATTATTACGGACATAACAATCTTCTTGTTAGAGATGCCGTTCAAAATTATTGGAATACATATCCAAGCGGTACAGACTATAATACGACTAAGACATGGTTCTGGTATTACTACTCAAGAGCTACTGATTCTGAATTCGCAGCATTTATGGAAGCGGTGAATTATGGTCACGTAGATAATAATAAGCCTGTTTATAACGAACAATTAGTAGCGCAAGCTAAAATGCTAATAGGAGAATGGGCAGGTAAGATGACCCTTGCATACGATGAAAACGGGAAGAGACTTTCTTAAACTTTCCATGCAAGAATGAAGTTTTTCCAGTATGAAGATTCAAAAAATTCATTTTCTGGGCATGGAGTAGAAGTTGATACTGATAGCAATGGTGCAACTCAGACGTTAGATTTCACTTGGTATATAGATAAAAATGGAGATATTTATATCAAGTATACTAAGTCTGGCACAATTTTTAGAATGGATGCAAAATCTTCTACTAAGGGTTTCCATCTTGGATATGAAAACCAAAAAGGTTATGACACATTCTTTGGTTATGGCGTTGGTACAAATACAACAGATGAATTTTATATTGATTTAGCTCGCCAATCAACTAATAATGCTAAAGGAAAATTGGTGAAATCGCATACAGCATCTGGAGATATTGCTGGTAAAGTGTTTGGAAACGCAACACAAAATATCGAACCTGCTTATTCTCAGAAATCTGTAAGTGGTTTGCGCGCAAGATAAAACGCAGATTTTTAGAACAACAATGAGACCCCAATTGGATAATCCAAATGGGGCCTTTTACATTTGAAAAATATCATTCTAAGAATATGTTAATTTACTTATAGACAATCAACGTATAAAGGATCTGTTTGGGTTACAAAAAGTTTACTAATAAAAAAATGATTTACTTTAAGCTTAAAAGATATAGAAATAGACATAGACATTGAAAAGAGTAACTATTGAACAATAAAATGTATTGTCTCTTGATATTTATTTTTATAAGGACCTAATCCTAACTTAAAAAACGATTAAGATATTATAGTAGAGTGAGAGATACCATATAAAAAGAGGTAACTACCAAAATAAAAACATAATTACTTTTTTTTATTTTGTAATTACGTTTTTAAATTTTGTAATTATGTTTTTTTGTTTTGTAATTATGTTTTCAGCGTATAACCTAATATTAAAACCAGATAGATATAGTTGAATATAAAACTAAAAGAAGGAACAAAATTATTAGCTACATATTCTATATGATTCAATAAGATACGGCTTTTCTTTATTTAATATTCCATAAGTTTATGATAATATCCTTATTCAGTCCTTCAACTTTCTTTTCTATGTCATCGGGAAGATTGCAGAAGAAATCTATATGAGTAAGATTTTCTAGCTCTTTTATGTTTACAACATAGGGTTTGAGCGATTTCTCTTGGTTGTTTTCATGTTTAAACCAAAAACCAATAGCTTTGTACTCCCATTTTTTATGCACATTATTATAGTATTTTAAGAGAGCTGCTGAGAAGAAATAACCTGGTACAATGAATCCATTGCGCAAATAAGTCTTTACTTGCGTAGACTGGTCGATAGTACCACCTCGACATATAAACATTGTATCTAAAGAGTTGATATTGAAGGCATCGCGTATTTTATTTTCCATGGTTAGCCAAATACCACCACCTTTTGCACTCCCATTAAATGCACTAAGCTGTGGTTGCATGTTGCTAATATAGAAAGTTTGTTTTTGAGCCTCTTCAGAATTTCTGCGGTCTGCAGAAGGACAAAGGTGACCATGGTCATAACCAGTATTCCAATAAGGATCGTAGCCAAATACCATTGAAGCTGGTATTAAGGGGTCTGAAGGATATTGCGGGTTTCCATACCATCTGCCTGTATTCCATTTACTATTACTTTGGTAAAGCTGATAGCAGGTCCAGCGATTTGATTTCTTTTCACCATCCCATTCAAGGCTATAGTTTACTTCCGCTGAACTTTGACCAATATGGGTAACAACAATACTTTTACCACCTTTAACTTTTGGGAATTCCAAACGATGCGTATATTGGTTTACTTCTTTTAGATTGGAGTTGTTGTTATTTGCAATAATCTTAGGAGTGTCATCTTTAGTAGAATTACCATTTTCGCTACTGCAAGAAGCAAGGGAAATTGCTGCAATAAAAATACAAAAAGCAGTGCTTAATAAAGATTTATCTGGTTTCATTAATCCAGAGAGTTTGTTTAGTTTTTGTTCCATGATTCAATTTTACAATTGTAGAAAAAGAAAAAGTGCGAGCAAACGTATATGCAACTACGTTTGACCGCACTTTATACTGTTGTGGGTAATCGCTTATTTCTTCAACTTACCGTAACGGTTCATGAAGCGGTCTACGCGACCTGCAGTGTCCACAAGCTTGCTCTTACCAGTATAGAATGGGTGAGAGGTGCTTGAGATTTCGACTTTAACCACTGGGTAAGTTTCGCCTTCAAACTCTACTGTATCGTTAGATTTACATGTAGATCTTGAAAGGAACATATCGCCGTTGGACATATCTTTGAATACGACGGGGCGATAGTTTTCTGGGTGAATACCTTTTTTCATTTTACTTTTATATGTTTTAATTAAAAAATATTTTTGTTTGTCAGGTGATTTGTAAAGTAGTACTCTACTATAGTATATTTATAGAGTGCAAAATTACTAATAATTCTGCACCCTGCCAAATATTTATGAAAGTTTTTATTTAATAGTTACTTTCTTAATCTCCCATGTTGGGTTAATAGTTGTAGTGCTATTATACTCGAAAGCAATAAATACTTTTTCTTGTCCTGCATATGAGCTCAAATCGCAAGTAGAATCTACAAAATCCCAGTTCTTTCCAGAAGGAGGATTGTTTATAGTTACTGAATTCCAGTTGTTACCATCTGTTGATACAAGTACTTTGATAGCATCGCTAAGTACCATTGTTTTCAGATAATTCAAAGCATTGTTGAAAGTCAGAGTTGCAGAACTCATTCCTTTTAAGCTAAATTCAGGAGAAATAAGACGGCTTTGAACTTCATAGTTAGTATTGTTAGCACGAGCAGTAGCTTTCATTTGTTTGAAGTTAGCATCGTGGAACCATACCTTTGTAAGTCCTTCGGGAAGTGCTTTTACATCTACAATTGTGAAATTGGCATTATCTTTGTCAAATATTATATCTAAGCCTGTTTTCGTAGTTGGAGTTGTTTCTTCTGTCTTTCCATTCAATGAATAGATGTAGTTGCCTTGACCAAGTTGCTTAATACCATTAGTATGTGTCATCAACTTACCACATATTATTACCTCGTCTCCAGTCTTTATTTCATTACTATTTTTGAAATTTACGTTTCCTAAGGCTTTTCCGCGAAAAACATAGAATTGGTTGTTTGTTGTCCCATCGTCAGAAATATAATATGTCGCATTACCAAATTCGATGCTAACATCTTTAATGCTAACGATGATTCCCTTTACATAAACTTCTTTATCAAGACCTTCTCCTTTGGCAATATAGTTTTGTGCAGCTGCAATATTAAAAGGATCTTCCTTTGTGCCATTTCCTTTTGCTACTAACTCTGATGGATTTGGTTTGTTGTTGTCTTCCTCAAATGTAATATTATATGGTGATGGTACATCTTCACAGCTTGTAAATACTAATGCACCTATGACCATTGCAAACATTGAATTAATTAATCTCTTCATATGGTTTAACTTTTTATTTGTCTATGTTTGATTTTTATTTACTTTACTACTAGATTTTTAAATTCCCATGTAGCTGCTGTAGTGGCAGTACTATTATAGTAAAAACTAATGTATATCTTTTTGCCACAATAAGCTGTCAGGGCAGCGTTTGCAGTTACAAAATCCCAATTCTCACCTGTTGGCTTCTTATCTATTGTAAGATCTTTCCAAGTACTTCCATCAGTAGAGACTTGTACTTTAAGTTCTGAATCGAAATCTCCAAAATAGCGAGCAGCATGATCAAATGTAAGTGTAGCCTTCGTTACATTTGAGAGATCAATTACTGGTGATGTCGCACGTGCATGTGTTTCATATCGTTTACCATTTACGTAAGCAGTAGCCTTCATTCCGAATGTAGGAGAAACCCATTTCCAAACATTAGTTATACCCGTTGGCAGTGTACCTTGGTCAAGTGTCCAGTCTGTTGGTGCTACATCAAATGCATTACTATATATTGTTTTTTCTGCTGCTGCAACTTCCTTAATATCTTCGAGAGAGCGAATTATAATTTCCCATTGATTGTTGAAACGCTTGAAAATACCTGTAATATTAACTTTTCCAGAAGGAACTTTGACATTTGCAAATTTAGCAAAGTTACTATTATAGACAATTACTTTTTTGCCGTCTTGTTCATTCAATGTCCAAGAAACACTACCAGCCCCACCTTTAGGATCAGCAAAGGTTCCATTAACAAAAGGTGTGCTTGATTTAAAACTAACATTGCGTATAACACCAAGCTTACCACTTTCATGTTCTAGACTCCAATTAGTTGTAGAAGAACCATTTGCAAACTCTTCCGCCTCAACCGCATTACTAGAGGAAAGAATTTTGTAGTGTTGGTTCCAAACAATGCGACTAATGCGTCCTATAGATGTTAACCCTTTAGCATTTTTTGTTGGTACTCCAATTTGTGCTTGTTTTCCGTAGTTGCCTACATAAAGGTCTTTCAAATCAACTAGTATTTCTGTGCCGATGGGGAGAATCGCATAGACTCCGCTTTGTCCAGTAGATATAATAATTGCACCTGTTTTATCTTGAATTACAATCTCGTTATAGATGTTTCCTGCTATATCAGAACTTGTAACAATACCCTTTATTTGTAGATTCTCCGAAACTTGTTGATAACTTAGACCTTCGCGATAATCTGTATTGATAGGTGTTGCAAACTTTGTTTTAAGTTCAGCAATAGAAATTACATTTGTTTCAGTCAAGTCATTATTACCATAAGGTGATGGCATTGTTTCATCAGTTTCTGCATAACTATTACCCATGCACGAAGCAAAAAGTGTGCAGATAGCTGCCATCAAAAAATACTTTATTTTTTTCATATCTTCTGTGTCTATTTTAGAATTTATAAGCTATGTTCAACATGCCATTTATACCGTTAACATAGTATTTCTTTGGATTCTTACTGAAATCGTAAGCACGTGCATTGGCTTCGCCTGTGGTTGAATTGATAGTATAACTACTTCTACCTTGTTCATATCCTCCAGATACAATCTTTTGGTTATTAAGAAGATTGGTTATCATCAGATTTATAGAAAGGCTTCCTTGTTTTAAGTATATACTCTTCCCAATAGAAGCATCCAACATAAAGCCGCCATTTCCTTTACTTTGAGCATATGGAATATAATTGCCTTCAGCGTCAATACCACCAAACTTTGTTCCCAAGGTGCGTAGTGTATTTCCATATCGAAGACTTGGAGCGTAAGAAAGGAATATTC
This sequence comes from Prevotella aurantiaca, assembly GCF_015262605.1. Lineage (NCBI taxonomy): Bacteria > Pseudomonadati > Bacteroidota > Bacteroidia > Bacteroidales > Prevotellaceae > Prevotella > Prevotella aurantiaca. Next base: position 8,215 of record NZ_JABZSJ010000067.1, read on the forward strand.
TGTTATAATAGTTACCGCTCAAGTCAATAAACCACCCTTTCTTATGGAAGCTTAAAATGCCACTATATATAGATAACGGGGTGCCACTTTCGCGCATACCTTCGTTGTAGACAACATCTTTATAGAAGGTACTTTTTGTTGAATTCATGTAAATGACATCAGCATTATTAATGTTTTTTGCCTCAGCCCATGTACCCAATGCCTTGATGTTTAAATAACTTGTAAGCCTAAAATCCATTCCTATTTCTATACCATAGTAATCCTTTTTTATGTTTGTCATACTCACATAGGTGAAAGAATTAACATCATCAAAGTAGAAATTTTGCCACTCTGTTACGTGTGTTAAGTGGTTGTAATATGCACTCAGGTTAGCGCGGAGCCAGCTACCAACATATTGATAACTAATTTCGCTTGAGAATATGTGCTCGTTACGCAAGTTCTGAACGAAATCATTATTCATTTCAGGAGATACAAAAGCATTGTTTGCTTGTGGTGCACGTTGTTCGTAGCCCAAACCAAGAGATAATGCATTTCCTCCGGCAATAGTCCAAGTTCCACTAGCCTTACTACCACCTGTAAGGAAACCTGCATGTTTGCTTTTTCCATATGAGTTATCGGCAAACAGTCCATTTCGCATGTATCCATTTCTGTATATATTGTCAAAACCCATTTTTGCACCAACCATATAGTGAAGGTTTCCAAAAGTTTGTGAAAAGTTTGCCCAAAGAGTTCCACGAAGTACATTTAGATTGTAGTCATATCCAAATTTGTCACCCTCATAAACTAAAGCACCGAGCCCTTGTGTACCCATTGTATTCAGGTCATATTGAATACGTGGATCGTTTTCTGAATAAGTTCTTATAGCATAAGTATTTATATTATGGAAGCTCTTAGCACCTAAAAGGTCTTCCATAGTTTGATAGTGACGACCAAAGTTTTGTCCAACCATAATACCTACATTAAATAATTTGTCCTTACCTATGTGTGTATTGAGCGATGAAGAGAGTGTAACTGTCGTGTTGTCGTTGTGTTTTGCTTGAATATAGTAAAGTGCATCTTGTCGGTTAGCAGCTGCTTGTCGGTTAGCAAAATAAAGTTTATCCCATTGGATTTGGCGGTTGGCTTTATTACGCCACCAACTAACAGCTGCATTCCAATCTGCAAAAGCTTGTGTTGTACGGTAGCGAGTATCTTGTTCGTTCCATACATCATAATAGCTACTTGGTAAATTCTTCCAGTAATCGGGTTGCGGATTGTCAGCATTGTTGTAGTTTAGTTTGGTACTTTTATACATTGAATACTTACCAAACAGACTTGTGGTCAGTTTCGTTTTATCGTTGATTTTCCAATCCCAGCTAAAGATTGCTGCAGGGGCAAAGTCATTTACAACACGACTATTACGTTTATGTCCATTCTGATATCCCCAATAAGGGTTGTATTGGTAATCGTTTGCCAACCAATAAACTTCGTCAGTACTTGCACCTTGCGATGCACGCTCTGTAGGATTTCCCCATGTAGAGAAACTAAGAGAGTGGCCGTTATTCCATTTCTTCTGAACACCGAAGAAGTAAGAAAGTGCGTTATAAAAAGTTCCTTCTATATAACCAGGGTTGGCCCAACGATATGTAATATTGGTTGCGAATGCCCAACCTTTACTATTAAATCCACTTCCATAGGTGTACATTCCTCTTAAAGTGTAGTTACGATTAGCACCCGATAATGTTATTCGATGTCCTCCAGCCATAGAACCTGCTCTAAAGTTGTAGTTGTTACTTCCTGCCATGGCAGCTAATGAGAAATTATTATTCTCAAAGGGTAATGCAAAATCTACATTGCGGGTTTGTTGGTTAAGTCCGCCTACTAAAGAAAAACGAAATTGTCCACTTTCCATGTCATTCATTGGTGCACCATTGATGTACACATCATTGTACTTAGGGCTTAGTGCACGATACCTAAAGCGTAATGGAGAATATAAGAATCCAACCTCGGAGGCGTATACATTACTATTAGAATGTAAGATTGTAACATTCGAACTTCTTTCGTTATCCTCTCCTAACTGCGCTTCTGTGAACGTGAAAGCAGCTTCGTCCATCACGTTTTGTGTTTGCTCGTGCTGTATTGTGTCAACATTGTTGTTACTTTGAGCAACAACCATTGAAGAACTACAGAGCGCAAACACAGCGAGTTTTAACTTTTTTTGCATATGTTTTCGTTAGATATAATAATACTTAATAGTTTGCAAAGTAACGAAATATTTTTGGAAAAGGAAAGGAATTTTGAATAAAATTCAGCTAATCATGCTTTATTATCAGATAAAATAACGATATTTGCAAACAAAATACTCACATGTGTTTAATGTTTATTTTGTTGAGATATGTTATCTGATTAAAAATCAATTCAATATAATAATGAAGAAATTTCTATTTTCTCTCACAATCGTTATAGTACTTTTTAGTGTTACAGCCAATGCACAAAAAAAATATTCTGTTTATGGTGTGGGTTTTTATAATCAAGAAAACCTTTTTGATTGCACGCATGATGAGGGTAAGAATGATTATGACTTTACTCCAAATGGCTCGTATAAATGGAATCAAATGAAGTATGAAAGCAAGTTACGTAATATGTCTAAAGTTCTTGCAGAGATGGGAACCGATGTCCTTCCTAATACAGGCTGTGCATTTATTGGTTTGGCAGAGGTTGAAAATGCACATGTTTTGGAAGATTTAATAGCACAACCACCACTAGCTGGTCGTGGTTATAAATATGTACATATTGAAGGTCCAGATAAAAGAGGTATTGATTGCGCTTTACTTTATAATCCTAAACTTTTTTCAGTACGAAATTCAAAGCTAGTTCCTTATGTCTATGAACGTAATGAAGATGAGAAGTACGCTACACGTGGATTTCTTACGGTAAGCGGAACAATGGCAGATGAACATGTAACAGTTGTTGTTTGTCACTGGCCAAGTCGTGGAGCAGGTTCATATTATCGTGAGTTAGGCGGCAAACAAGTAAAAGCGTTAAAGGATTCACTTTTGCGTGAAGATCCCAATGTTATGGTACTTGTAATGGGAGATATGAATGACGACCCAACTGACAAGAGTATGTTTGAATGTTTATCAGCTAAACCTAATCTTGATGAAGTAGGTGTTGATGATATGTATAACCCATGGTACAATATTTTGGTAAAAGAAAATATAGGTACTCTGAAATATCAAGGTAGATGGAATTTATTTGATCAAATAGTATTGACACCAAACTTTTTAAACATGAATAATCAAAAAGATTTTTCAAATTTAAAATTCTGGAAGAATCAAATATTTCGTCGCGATTATCTGTTCCAGGAGACTGGGCCTCGAAAAGGAAATACTAAACGTACAACAGATGGTGGCGTGTGGCTTGATGGATACTCTGATCACCTTCCTGTAATTGTTTATTTAATAAAGGAACAAAAATAAATGGAGATAGAATCACACCCTTTTAAACCATGGTTGCCAGATAACGCTAAACTGTTAATGCTTGGGACATTTCCTCCTGCACCGAAACGTTGGGCAATGGAATGGTATTATCCAAACTTTACAAACGATATGTGGCGGATATTTGGATATATATTCTTTAGGGACAGGTTTTATTTTGTTAATGAAACAGATAAGACATACAGACTCAATGAATTGAAAATTTTCCTAAATGAAAAGGGTGTTGCACTTTTTGATACAGCTTTGCGCATAAGACGAACTACTGGAACAGCTTCAGATAAGGATTTAGAAATTGTAGAACCTGCTGATCTTGACGGGATCTTGCATTTGTTGCCAAAATGTAAAGCAGTATTAACGGCTGGCCAACTAGCTACAAAAATCTTTACTGAACATTATAAAATAGATGCTCGTAATTTAAAGATGGGAGAGTATCGAACGTTTGACTTTGAAGGCAGAATGTTGAAACTATATCGTCAACCTAGTAGTAGTCGTGCTTTTCCCATGAAGATAGAGAAGAAAGCAGAATACTACGAACAGATGTTTAAAGAAATACATATTATTTAAGTATGCAGGATAATATTACGATAATTGGAATAGCTGGTGGTACAGGCTCTGGGAAAACCACTGTTGTAAAGAAAGTTGTTGAAACATTGCCCCCCCATCATGTGGCTGTAGTACCATTAGATTCGTATTATAATGATACTACAGAACTTACAGAAGAGGAGCGTAGATCAATAAATTTCGACCATCCGGATGCTTTCGATTGGAAATTGCTGGCCAAACAAGTAAATGATTTAAGCAATGGTATTGCAATAGAACAACCAACTTATAGTTATTTAGCTTGCAATCGTCTAAAAGAAACCATTCGCGTTGAGCCTAAACCTGTGATTATTATTGAGGGGATTATGACTCTTCTGAATAAGAAACTGCGTGATGTAATGGACCTAAAAGTCTTCGTAGACTGCGATTCTGATGAGCGCTTAATACGCAATATTGAACGAGATATATTGGAGCGTGGGCGTGATGTGGTTATGGTTGTAGACAGATATCGAAAGGTTTTAAAGCCAATGCATGAACAGTTCATTGAACCTACTAAGCGTTTTGCTGATATTATAATTCCACAAGGTGGTGAGAATGAAAAGGGTATTGGAATCCTTTGCGGCTATATACATGGCTTAGTTTCGGAGATAGAGGATTGAAAAGTTCTTTCTCCTGCAATTCGTGCTTATAATTAAACAAGTAGGAATTAAATAGTCGTTCCTTAAAAACAATATTTCAGCATAAAGCTTGTATTGACAAGCTCTA
>NZ_JABZSJ010000068.1:0-12783 GCF_015262605.1 Prevotella aurantiaca
TTATGAAAATTGTTGTGATTAGCTTTAAAATTAGTATCTTTGCATTAGCAAACACAACCTTCATCTGCTTTATCTCGTTCAAGCTTTTGTTGTGATTAGCTTTAAAATTAGTATCTTTGCATTAGCAAACACAACTCATTGGATTTATCTTCGCACAACCTATTCGTTGTGATTAGCTTTAAAATTAGTATCTTTGCATTAGCAAACACAACGCGCAGTAGGAGCGAAAAACTTGTTGGCACGTTGTGATTAGCTTTAAAATTAGTATCTTTGCATTAGCAAACACAACTACGAGGAAATAACTGCAAAACCTTTCTATGTTGTGATTAGCTTTAAAATTAGTATCTTTGCATTAGCAAACACAACAAAAGGTTCTGTAATTCGTTCATCAAAATCGTTGTGATTAGCTTTAAAATTAGTATCTTTGCATTAGCAAACACAACTTTTAAGCAATTTACAAAATGAAACAGTAGGTTGTGATTAGCTTTAAAATTAGTATCTTTGCATTAGCAAACACAACGGTGTGCCCTACGCCACCATTAGCAGAGTGTTGTGATTAGCTTTAAAATTAGTATCTTTGCATTAGCAAACACAACCTGCATCAACCAGGCAACATTCAGTTCCTGTTGTGATTAGCTTTAAAATTAGTATCTTTGCATTAGCAAACACAACAAGTCCTGCCTAAATCAAAAATGCAGGCAGGTTGTGATTAGCTTTAAAATTAGTATCTTTGCATTAGCAAACACAACTTTATTTTATTTCTTGCAAATGTTTAAAGGTTGTGATTAGCTTTAAAATTAGTATCTTTGCATTAGCAAACACAACAGAAGAACAAAGAGAGTAAAGAGTATTACGGTTGTGATTAGCTTTAAAATTAGTATCTTTGCATTAGCAAACACAACTCAACAGGCATAAAGCAATGATATTCAGCATCATTACGAAGGTTTAGAGAGAAAGAAAAATGCAAGAAAAATAAAGTTCCATTCTCAATGAATGGAACTTTATTGTTTCTAACAGAGGGCTAAAAGAGTTCTAATTGTACTCCTGGCGCATTGGGGCGTTGTGGTTTCTTACCATAAAATAACTTTATTTCTTCGAATTGTTTATCTGTTATTCCCATAATTCCAACTTTTCCGTACGTTGGAATAAAGGTAGAAACTCTTTTTATATGCACTTCCATATTTTCTTTACTACCACAGTGGCGTATATAAATAGAGAACTGAAACATTGTAAACCCATCTTTTAATAGGTTCTGACGAAAGAGAGTAGCAGCCTTTCGTTCTTTCTTTGTATCTGTGGGTAAATCAAAAAACACCATTAACCACATGCTTCTATATTGACTAAACCTATATTGTTCCACTCATTTGCATTATAATTCTGGATAAGCCATTCTTCTTAATTCGCCATTGAAGCACTTGTAAAGCGAAGAGGTTGTTTGTTGTGTAGCTATCATCAATGGACTTTTCTTGTTTCCAATTGTTGTATCGAGCACTGGAATAGCAAGTAGTTTCATCTTTATTTCTTTAGTTAGTTCGCTATAATCGTTCGTTGAAGCCATTACATCTAATACTAATCCATCGACGTAAGGGCGATAAGGTTCCATTACATCATCGGCAAGACAATAAGCATTATACTTATTATGGTGGTGAATGCCTAAAGTTGGAAGCAATCCGCTGGCAACTAAAGACCGTGCTACTACTGCACGCAATATAGCATAACCATAATTTAAAAGATTATTAGGAGGTTCTCCTTCACGACCTCTTATGAAATTAGGAATATCAGAAAAAACATTTTTCCAATAATATGCGGCTGCTCTTGCCTCAAGATTATCAGGATCGCCACTCCTAACCTTATCAGCCCAAACGTACATACAACCAGTATCAACCTTAGTATATCTTTCTAAGAGTTTGGCTTGATTGCATATTTTCTGCTTAATGGTTTGTTGCCATAATTGTTTTTTAAGTGGTAACGATGCTTCTATTTGCGTGCGAAAACGTTCGCTTTGTAGTGTATTACTGCATAAAGGAAGCAAAAGTCCAATGGGCATATTCTTGCTATCGCAGGTAATTACTGCACAGTTATTTTCTATTAAAGCTTCTAATGCTGAAGAAGTAATGGTTATTCTTTTGTTATCGAGCAGTACAACTCCAATATCTTCTATTGGAATTGTACGCTCGGTTTGCTTTTTAAAACCATCAGACAAATTACTGCAAGTCTCTACTTCTGGCAAACGAATTACCAGCTGCGCATTCTGCAAACTCAAATATGCAGGATTACTGAAACATAATGTTTTCTTTATCATAGATTCAGAATGTTAATCGTATTCTCCTATTGCCACTATTTTGCCAATAGCATTGATGCGCACCTTTACAATACCTTTTAAGTGTGGTAAAGATTTTAATTGTTTGTATGTAATACCTTTAAGATTTGGAATTCTTTCTACTGTTGTTTCTAAATGATGTCTAAAAAGATAATCACGGATAATAGACTTGTCATAGATAATTTTAGAAATTGTTTGAACTCTGTATAGATTTGGACTTATCATGTCATAATTGGCTTCGTCCATTAAATTCACTTCGGTAGGAATAAATCCTGTCGCTTCATTAGGGAACACGAAGTATTCGTTTTGCTTCATTGTAAATAAAAAACTCCAACCTTTATCGTGATTATAGTTTTTGTCAACAATAGGAATTCCTTGCGATTTACGTTCTGCAGCTTCGAAGAAAGAAACAGCATTATCTTGTAGATTGCCATCTTCGTCGTAATAGAAAGCGATATGATGGTTGTTACTTGTTTGTACATAATTACCTAATACAGGTTTTCCATCTTTTCCAATAATAGGTTTACCTGCTTGATCTTTCAGTGTATGTAATGGAATGGCACTTAAAACTCCTTCTATGCTAACTCGTTTTAATGCTATTTTCTTTGCTTCGTCGATATAAATAGGGTTCTCATCTAAATTACTGAATGCTTTCTTTGCATCTCCATTAAATTTTGCTAAGCGGGCTTTCAGAATTTTTCGTATACCTTTATCAATTACTTTTTCTATTTTAAGATCTGGTGTAATTGGTTTACGAATTGGGTGGTAAGTTTCCCATTCTACAGTTTTAACTAATGCAGGTAGAACTTTTGTCTTTTCTTCATTTAGATATATTGGATTCTTTTCCAAACTATTCTTTCCTGCAAAAGCCTTTTTCGCATCACCGTTGTATTCAGCGAGGCGTTTTAGAAGAGCTTCGCGAATAGTAAGATTGCTTATTTTGTTTATCGTTGCTTCATCTAATGCTGCTCCAACTTTCACCATTGTTATAATAGGACGTTTCTTTGTTCCATAAATGGTTTCGTTATGAAGTGCTCCACGTGGTGTAAGTTGAATCTTTTTTATTACTCCCTGTTTGGTTTTAATCTTGTTTACATTCTGTGTCATCACCTTATTTTTTGCCTTAATTGATATTAAGATGGCACTAAGATGGCGTTTTGTTTCTGCACGAAATTCGTGAATAGGGATTGGGGCATTAAACTTTAGCTTATTATCCTCTCTGTGTAACTCTTTATTTTCTATTGCATAGATGCTATTGCTCTTATTGCTTCGTGCATTAAGATTGTTTAGATACTGAATGAAAGCGGGTTTTGTAAAAGCGATTGTCAAGGCATCCATTGCATGATGACGGTGGTCGTTTCGTTTTGTCCAATCTTTTATGCGTTTAATTTTCCTTCCGTCTCTATCTTCAACTATTTCTGCTAAACCAAGTTTTTGGTACTTTTCAAAGTTCAGCTCCTTCATCACGTCTACCAATTGCCAATCTTCACGCAGACGACTGGTTACTTCTCCGGTTGTTGGTGTAACAGTTTTTACAAGTTCGCCCAATATTTCGCATGCTTTCTTCGCTATGTATTGTGTATTGCGAAGGTCTCGTTCGATGAATTCAGAAGGGATATCGGCTTCTTTCATCAATAGTTTGTTGTATTTTGCTCTGCTTATAACTTCTTTTAATAAAAGTATATCAAGTTTCTTTTTATACGCTTCAGCACCTTCGGTACCATATTTTTCCTGGACGAAATCGAATGCTGTTTTATTACTCTTTGCAAGGTTTATATCGCGTGCTTCAAGAGTTTTATTTGAGAAAGAGTCGTCGAAAAGACGTGCCTTTGGAATGATATGCTCGACATCGAAGTCTTTAGAGAATAGTTTTTCTTTAGAAATATATGTATCAGAGTATAATGTCTTAAAGCCATTTGCTTCAAGTTCTTGATATAGTTTATACTTTATAATATCGTTACGGCTGATGTATGAAAGCGCAAAATCTCTTTCCAAAATTTCACGAATACGTTGATTTTCAGCATTAGCTTGGCTAATTGCACGTGTTGCTTTCTCTCTTTCGGCAGCACTACTCTTTAATTCGCGCGCCATTTCTATTCTGATTTCGTCGGGCTTTCCGTATTCATCAATAATTGTATTGATGACATTTATCATCTGATTGAGAATTTTCTCGACAACAGGATTGCGTAAACTATTCTTTGGTAACAGTTCTAATCTTTCTTTATAAACCTTCTGATCTAACTCTTCTTTCGTAAGTGAGCGACGTGAATGTTTATATCCAGCATATGCACAAGCCTGACTATAGTCGTTTCCTACTTCAAGATAAGGTAATATTTTGCGCATTGCTTTCACACTGAGATTACTATAATCGTCCTCAAAAACAACATCGCAAAGTTCAGTTGCATACTCTTTTGGAAAACCAAAATCAGTTTCTAACTTTCTTAGAAGTGCTTCGTTACCTGTTCTTGAGTTATCGCTTTCGTATGAATATAGTAAATGCCACAACATATACATAGGTTGTTTTTCCAACTCATGCTTCACTAATGATGGATTAAAGTCAAGAATATCGGTATTAAAACCTAAGTTTTTAAAAATTGTTGTAACGTAATGACGGATCTCGGAAGCTCTTAACTTCTTGAAATCACACTCTTCATGACCAGTTAAAGAAATAATTCTGTTATAGCAATCAAAAAGAATAGCTTGTGTACGATTGCCTTCTACTTCTTTATAGTTAAGGTCCCATTGTTTACCTTTCTTATTAAGTATTTTCAGCACATCGGTTTTGCTAAGCTTTACCTTTACACTTAATTCTTGATATAGCAAGTTTCTTTCTTTCTCATCGAGTGAATGTTTTTCATTCGTATCGTTATTTATAAGTAAAATATTATTGATATTTTGCCAAATTCTAAATTCTTGGAATACAGGAGAAGACTTTGGTGCTACTTTTGGACCTATGGTTATTTCTTTTTCTTTACCATCAATTGTTACTTTTACTTTGCGTTGCTCCAATTCGCAAACAGAGATAAGTCCTTTCTTGCTCTTCAATGGGCGTTGATAAAAGATGATAATATCTCTTATTTCGTGCTTCAGTTCTGGTGTTAGCTGCTTATGGAAAGCTGCTTGCGTTTCCCAAAGCTTCTCAAATTCGTCTAAATAGTCTTGGCGATAGAAAGGTTTGTTCTTTATGCTGATATGCGGATTTTCTTCTAACGAAGCCCAGAGGTATTGTCCAACCGTCTGTTTGTTGAAATAAAGTTCCTTGCTTCTGTCGCTGATAGCACCGAGCAGTCCGCTTGTATTGGCTATTTGTCCTTTCAAATCGCTAATGACAAAGGCTAAAATTTCTTTGCTAACTTGTTGTTTTAATGCCTCAATTCTCCATTTTAAAGGTTGCAATTTTCTGTCTAAACCTTTTAAGTCAGCAGAATAAATTCCATATTTAGCAAGGAAAATTTTGTTTGTATTAACTTTGGTTTTGCCTTCTAATTGTTGTTTAAACTCGTCTGTAAGTATTTCTGGATAATACTTTTTCTGCTCGTTCCATATTCTTTCAAGTTCAGCAATTAAGTCGGAACGATAGTAATCTTGAGCAAATTTCTTACCTTTACTAAGCAATTGGAAAGAATATTCTGCAGGAGTAAGATGCTCTTCGTAGAGTTTCTTTGCTATAGTCATGCCATCAAAAAGCTGTCCTTCTTCCTTATTGTTTGCTTTACGATTACTTTTATAGCCACGCTTTTTATTCAACATAAATAATACACGAGCAAATTCGTGAAGCGAAATCATTTCTTCTGCGGCCTTTGCTCGTAGCTTATAGGTTTCAAAAGTAGTTCCTTTACCTTCCTCGTACAACGTATCGTTACATAACCAACCTTGATCTTGCAGAAGATTGCGAAGGTTTTGTCTACGAAGTTTATAGCGTTGAAGATTTATTCTTGCACCATGACGTTGCTGTCTATCCGAATTGGTTGTGATAGCCTTACCTTTTTCGAAGTTGCTCTTTTCATCTACGGTTAATGGATTAACCCTTACCCCAAGTCGAATAATCGAAGATGATTCATTATCGTTGTCGGCTTCGTTCACTAAAGCCCATCCTATACTTGTGGTTCCTAAATCTAAACCTAATATTTTTCTCATGCTTTTCGACCATTTATGTTAATAATATTGCGTAAAATTACAAAAATATTTTAAATTAAAGAAAACATGTATTGAAAAACTTGCATATTGTTTTAGAAAGCTATATCTTTGCAATACTAATTTTAAAGCAAATCACAATAAGGATTTTTCCGTTGTGAAGACATTAGGTTGCCTCGTCCTTAACGGGGCTTTTTTTATGTCTGCATCTTTGCTTATAACTACTATACAAAAGGCGTATTATTAGTAAAGAGTGAAGACGAAATGTATGAAGAAAAGGAAAAGAAATTAAACTTTGATGATTAAAAAAGGTTGCAACAAACATAAGAAGGAACCTTATCACTATTTTTTCAAATGGAGACTCTATATATAAATAAGGAGAATATATTCAGCAACTTTGATGAATTGAGCAACGTATGGGACAAATCGACAAGCTTGTCGTTATGTCTGAACATTCCTATACCCGACATTGAACCTGTCGTTACCGAACTTTTGAGAAAGCCATTGAACGATTTAGTTTTCAGTATTCTATCGGAAATAGCAGAAAAGGACGGATTAAATGAAGAGTTGATGCGTTTGATTTACAATCATGGAGACAAGGGTTGCAAAGTTGCCATTGCACTTCGGAACGATTTACCAGCGGATTTAAAAATCTTATGTGAACACCATGACGACGCAGATATAAGAGAACATTATATGAATAAGCTATAAATTGAATCTAAGGAGAGAAACGATGGAAGTATCTAAACAGGAACTTGATGCTGTCATAGCTCTATCGCCAGAAAAACGTTATAACTATTTCGTAAAAAGAATATGCGATTGGGAACAAGTATGGACACTATATGATGACGACTATATTGTGCTAAACGAAGCTAAGAACGGAAAGTTATATGTACTATTGTTTCCGTTTAAAGACTTTGCTAAGCACTATGCAACAAACACAAGAGACATGAAAGGTGTCTCATATAAAAGTTTTGAGCTTTGCGAATTCCTTGAGACGATTGTAAAGAAACTGCAAATGAACAAGGTTAACCATGCTTTGATTTTTCCAGTTGCTGATGGTTATGGACTGAATGTATCGATGGAAGATATGGTTAAGGACATTCAAAGCGAATTGGAGAACTACAAATAAAAGATATGAAGCAAACTATTATTAAGAAATTGAGTGCCTTCTTGAAAGAGAACATAACGTTATTAGGCATCGCTGCTACCAACGAGCAAATTGGAAATGTCGAAAAAGTACTTCATGTGGTAATGGATAACGACTACAAAGAGTTTATTTTGAACTTCTGAGGTGCTTATGAAGGCATAGCCATTCATGCTTTTTAGAACGGAACATTGATAGGGAAAGATACAATTATCGACCTAACGACGAATGCTCGCCATCTTTTTAATACGGCAACTCTCTCCCCCGAAATAAATTAATGTCTTGTTTTCTCTGATGACGGGGGCTGGAAATCCAATAGCAATAGCACCAAATGAAGAAGTTGTACTCTTTGACTACGATATAGAAGAAAAGCAAAAACTTGCCAATAGCTTTGAAAAACTAATTGAAGATAGCTTTATCAACTGATTAAAAAAGCCTCAACAAAGAAGTAAAACAATGAGTAGAAGCTAAAATGGTAAGATGAAAACAGACTAAACAACAATAAAAAAAAGTCTTCAAATGTTGTATATTGCACATTTGAAGACTTTTTTAATATGTTCTCTCAATCCTAATGCAGCAGATAATAAACTGCTTCGCCAACTGATTTGCCTGCACTATAGACTAAATAGCAACACAATGCAACAATTATTGGTCGTGTCCTCCATCGCATATATCCTTTAAATGCAGGGTGACTTGCAAGAGATTTTAAAAACTTTTCCATTATTAAATCAATTGAATCCTATTTTTCTGCTGATTCAGGAGCCTTACCAATAAGGTCCATAAACTGATCAAGCTTAGGAGTAATGATAATTTGTGTACGACGATTGCGCTGCTTTCCAAGCTCAGTATCATTAGTTGCGATTGGATTATACTCGCCTCTTCCACCAGCAGTAAGACGCTTTGGATCTACACCGAAGTGAGTTTGCAAGTATTGTGCTACTGAAGAAGCACGCAAACAAGAGAGATCCCAATTGTTACGAATATTCTTCATCTTATCGCTTTGAGCGTTTACAGGCACGTTATCTGTATTACCTTCGATCAATACATCGTAATCTCTGTAGTCAGAAATAATCTTTGCAATCTTGCTAAGAGTCTTTTCTGCACGTTCATTTACTTCGTATGATCCGCTCTTATAGAGCATATTATCTGCCAACGAGATATAAACAACGCCCTTCAACACTTGAACATCAACTTCCTTAAGTTCTTCCTTACTAAGACTACGTGTAAGGTTGTTGGTGAGAACGAGGTTGAGTGAGTCGCTCTTACTCTTAACTTGAACAAGATGACGGATATATTGGTTGCTTTCGTTAATTTGGTCTACCAATTTTGAAATATTGATATTGTTTGAATTTGCATTGTTCAAACTCTTGTCAAGACTGCCCTGCAACGCTGCAGCACTAGCCTTAGCTTGTGCCAATTGGTCTTCCAAGCTCTTGATACGAGCATTGTTTGCCGCAATAGTTTCCTTTGCATTCTGATATTCACCAGATAATCGTTGGTTCTCAGATTGGCAGTTTTGCAAATCTTTTTTGCTGGCACAACCAGTAAACAAAAGTGCGCCTGCGCACAAGGTTAATACTAAAAGGTTCTTTTTCATATTACTAATACTTTTAAATTTATACTCAATAATATTTCTTTTACCTGCATATAACAGGTGCAGACGTATTTCGCCTGCTTCTTGTACAAAGTTATTCATTTGACGGGAGATACCTATAAAAGTAAAAAAGCTTTATATTATTTTAAGCGATTTTAGACATTTACAGCACATAAACATCTATTTTCCTACTCAATAGGCTCTATCTTAGGTGCTTTCACATCTGTTATTTGCGTGTTATTGGTTCCTGTTTCTTCCTTTGTAGAAGGCGGAGGAGTGGCAGAAACATCAATAGGTTCAGGTTCCGGCATATTCTTTACGTTCAAGTTTGCATCGTCCGATTCAACGTAATCAACTTTCTTATTTTCCTTAACCTCTACTTCTTTTGCTTCTTCCTTGGTTAATACAGGAATTTTTGAAGTAGTATCAATACCTATTACCGTTCCCGACATATCCACTTCGTACTTACGTGGGGGTGCCATCTCACGTGTTGCCATCAGTATTGACAGCAATATTGAACCGAAGAAGAGTACTCCAGCGCAAATAGCAACGGGCTTGGTGTATGTAGGTTTCTTATTTCCTTGTGGACTCATAAGCACATTGTTGTAGAATCGAACTTATGCAAAAGCAAAGTCATATGTATTGTACAAAAGTACTGAAAATATCCAATACCACCAAAAGAATGCACAAAATGCTAATATTTCTTCTTGTTTATCTGATGGTCAGATACCGCATCGCTGGCTTTATTGAGGGTTTTGCCGACTCTTTCACCGAATCTTTTGCCAGAATCACTTATCCTTTTAAAGAAGCGTTTGGTTTTCTTTTGAACCTTACTTGCTGTATTTCCAATTGATTCAGACTCGTTTTCTACAAAGTCTCCCACTCCTTCGCCTATGCTACCGAGCCCTTCTTTAATCTTTTCTCCAGATGTTTTCTTCCTGTTACTTGTTGTACTTGTATCGTAATCGCCGTACTGTTCTGTAGCATAAGGCTCTGTCTGCGGCTTCTTTTTTGCGGTCGTACTCTGTTTCTTTGCAGGCACTGGATAGTTTAAAACTGCATTTGTCTGTGCGCTAACGCTTGTGCTTATTCCTATAAAAAGGAAGGTAAGCAGGGTATAAATAATCTTTGTTTTCATTTTATTCTGAGGATTTGATTTATATAAAGAACGTTGACTTTTCGACAATATTACTTTTTTACGAATTTTCTTACTACAAACCAAGCGTGTTTTGTAAGGGTTGAGAACAAACCGTAGTGCTTGCACATAACTTGAAAACGCTCTCGAAGCGATGCCCGGTGATGCTTTGTGGTCTGCCCTTCTTCCATATAATGAGCAACCACAGCGTGCACATTTCTTAATAAAAGACCTTTGCGTTCGCCCTCACGCATTATCTTTATACACCAATCTACATCGGCAGAATATCGATAACGTGTATCGAAAGGAGTTTTACGAGCTATGTCTAACCGAGCATAAAAAGCTTGATGACACACCAACATACCATCTCTAAACGACTGCCAGGTTAGGTTTTCTGGTGGCTGAAGTCTACGATGATATAAGAAAATGCCTTTTTCATCTACTATATCCGTATCCCCATACACTACAGCAGGCCGTTCCTCGCCATCTCCAACCTCTGCTGCCAATGCCACTTTCTCAAGAGTATCGGCAGTTGGAAAGCGGTCGCCAGCATTTAAAAACACTACATAATCGCCCTTCGCACGCACCAATCCCTTGTTCATAGCATCGTAAAGACCTTTGTCTGGCTCGCTATATATTCGAACAACGTGCCCATTTTCGGCACTATCAGACATATCTTTGTAAGCCTCAGCTATTGCAACAGTGTTGTCGGTAGAGGCTCCATCCACGATAATATGCTCTATTGTGGGGAAGTCTTGCTTCAAAACACTATCTAATGTGGGCTGCAATACATCGGCAGCATTGTATGTAATGGTGATTACTGAGAATGTTATCATACTTCTTTCGTCTTTGAATTAGCAAGCGCTTTCTCGTAAACAGCTATGTATTGTGCGGCTACTTGAGCCTGAGAATAGCACTGCTTCACTTTTTCTACAGCTTCTGCAGACAGCATTTCATAGTCTGCCACATTCAGCACCCAGTGTATTCCTGTTGCCAAATCGGTTGAATCTTTCATCTTAACCACGTATCCATTGCGTTCATGGTCTATCATTTCAGGTATGCCACCTACCTTAAAGCCCACGCAAGGCACGCCACAAGCCATCGCTTCCATTACTGTGTTGGGCAGATTATCGGACAAAGATGGTGTTACAAACACATCAATGGCATTATAAACGTCTACTATCTTTTGCGTATCGCTAACATATCCCAGTGGGAACATTGGCAAATTGAATTGTTCGCGTAGGTCTTCAGCGTGTCCTCCGAGCACTACAACCGCCGTATTTTCGAGCATTTCAGGGTGTTGTTCCGCCATTTTTCGACACGCATCTACCAAGTAGTTCATACCTTTATTATGGTTTGTAACTCGTTGAGATGCGAAAAGTACCAAACGTTTATCGGCAGGTAAGCCCAGTTTTCGGCGTGCTTCGACCTTATCAACCTTGCGAAAAACATTTGTATCTATGGGGTTTGGAATACATTCAATCGTATTCTGCCCAATCAATGCACTTTGTTTTGCTTCGCCTTGCAGCCACTTACTACACGTTATATATATAATGTGTGTTCGTCCTTCTATCGCTTCTTTACGCTTCCACGTTTGTTTTGCAAGGTCTCTTCCTATACCAGAAGGTAGCAAGCGGCACTGTTTGCACTGACTTTCGAACTTCCTACAGTCTAAAGTAATATGACAAACAGCAGTAGCGGGCCATATATCGTGCATCGTCCACACAAGCGGCTTACCCGATTTCAATATCTTTTCAATACTTTTGAGGGAGAGCATACCTTGGTTTATCCATGCTAAATGAATTACATCAGCATCTTTAAACACTTGCAACTCGGTAATATCAGTACCCGCATTGGCTATATCGATGGCAAAAAGATTGCGTTTAGAGAAATGCAGATGCCAGAAAACACACCACCGTTCCCATAGTTTATTCCACCTTGTACACCAATTATTCTTGATTGTAAACACAGTTTCGTCGTCGCTCAACCTATCGCGAACAAGCATAGTTGCTTCGATTCCGTTATTATTAAGTGCGACTTTCAAGCGGTTTGCAGCCACAGCTGCACCTCCCGTTTGCTCACTTGTATTCACAATCAGTACTTTCATCTTACCTTATTTTACTTGACAAAGATACATGTTTTCAATTAAATAACGGAAAGAAGCCTCTAAATAATGCTATAAAACTTCTACAAAAACGAACTGAAAATAAAGGAAACACACCTCGTTTACAATGAAAAAACACAAAACCCAAAAGTGTTATACGGTTTTTATCAAAGGATACTAAAACTCCAAAACATTTGATTTTCAATCTTTGACATACATCAAGATTTTGCAATAAAATTAAAAATAGACCCCGAAATATTTGCAAGAATTACAAATTATAGCTACCTTTGCATCGTCAAAAGGTTAATAGATTGTTTAGGTTAGTAGTAATAGATTTAGGTTTTTAGTT